>NZ_JAHPXO010000044.1:0-36123 GCF_019041495.1 Parabacteroides sp. MSK.9.14 | reverse complement strand
ACAAAGCTAAATACTCTTGTTTGAACAACAATGGTAGCATCGCGGAGACGCTTACATGGTTATGATAGATGAATGATAGTTGAAAACAGGAACTATCATAGAATAACATACTGTTTTACAAGCATATAAATTCATTTATGATAGTATGACAGTTGTTTTGCGAAAAAACTTTTATACCATATATACCTTTTTCGTTCAACGCCTTGAATGCCATTTTTGCAGGTATCCCTTCTATCAAATTACCTCCTTCCGGAAAAAAGGTCAGTTTAGCGACTCGCGTATCCGCGAGGTACGGAGGAATCATATCCTTTATCTGCTATAGTCTTTACGATACGTATCTTCTTAGGATAAAAAGGACGGATAGTATCGTCCAAAAAGGAGAATCTGGTATAGGCATGGATACGGTAATCTTCCGGATTCAGCTCCTTATCTATATAAATGTGACCGTCAGCAATGCCGGCTTGTACCGGATATTTTTCTTGCCAGACAATGCTGTCCTTCTTATCAAGCATTTCAACAAACTTGGTATTGTGCACCAACATTGGTACAATCGGCAAAAAGCACCAATCCCACAATCCCCATAATCCAACACTTTTTCATCTTCTTCCCTTCTTATATCTTGGCAACTAATTCCCGGAAGAGAATGGTCATGACCGCTGCCGCTTGATTGGCGGCGACAATCACATCGGCCCCGTCATTGACGAAATCATCGGCAAAATGATAGCCTTCATTTGTAATCACGGACATACCGAATACACGCAAACCGGCATGACGAGCCACGATTACCTCCGGAACCGTACTCATTCCGATCGCGTCGCCTCCGACTCTGCCGTAGAAAGCATACTCAGCCGGAGTTTCGAAAGAAGGACCTGTCAGTCCGACATATACGCCCTTCTTCAATGAGATACCGTGGGACGCGGCAATTTCTTCGACAAGCCCAATAAACTCCCGGTCATACGCGCGCGTCATATCCGGGAAACGGGTTCCGAACTGTTCGTCATTCGGACCGATCAGCGGATTAGGGATCATATTGATGTGATCGCGTATGATCATCAGGTCACCGACTTTGAAACTCGTATTGATACCGCCTGCGGCATTGGAAACCAACAGATTCTTAACACCCAAAAGCTTCATCACCCGGACGGGGAAGGTCACTTGCTGCATGGTATAGCCCTCATAATAATGGAAACGTCCCTGCATGGCAAGCACCTGCTTCCCTCCTAACCTGCCGCAGATGAAGTTTCCTTTATGTCCTGCGGCTGTCGAATGCATAAAATGCGGAATCTCACTATAGGGAATAACCACAGCTTCTTCGATCTGGTCGGCAAGGGACCCCAAGCCGCTGCCTAAGATAATAGCGGTTTCCGGATTACCAGTAATACGAGACGACAGGTAACCAACCGCTTCCCGATAAATAGTATTGTCATTTGTATTCATATACATTCAAATTAATTGTTCAACGTCACAAAAGAATAGGTTTCATGTCGAGGGAACTTCGGTTTTCTCGCCTACGGTTCTCTTACCAACTTATAGGCAAGTTCGGCTGTATGCTCCATAATCTCCTCCTCGCCCGGAACCTTTTTGTCTTGCATCAGGATTTTACCATCACAGATAACGGTATCGATACAACTGCCGTTTGCTGCATACACGAGATTGGAGACAAAGTTATGATTCGGGGTAAAAGCCGGGATATCCAAATCGACCAGACAGAGATCCGCCAGATAGCCTTCGGCAATCCGTCCGGCTTTCAGTCCGATAGCCAAAGCACCGGCTTCCGTCGCCGCCTGGAATATTTCACTGGCTGGAATCGCCTCCGGGTCTTTCCGCCAGGCCTTGCCTAAAAGCGAAGCAAGTTTCATCGCCTCGATCATATCCAGATTATTGGAAGAAGAACAACCGTCAGTACCCAAAGCGACAGTAACACCGGCCTTTCGCATCTCACAAAATTTGAATTGAATGCCGGAGGCCAGCTTCATATTGGATGCCGGATTATGCACTACTTTCACTCCGTGATCCGCCAGCATACGAACCTCGTCATCATCGACATAGATACCGTGCGCAATGATCAGACGTGGGGATAATATGCCTAATTTATATAAATAACGTACAGGAGTAAAACCGAACTGTTTGATTGAGTTTCTGACTTCGCCTTCCGTCTCTGCCAAATGCAGATGAATCGGGACGGAATGCTCGGCAGCAAAACCATGTATCCACTGTAACAGTTCGCCAGACACGGTATAAATGGCATGGGGACCGACCGCATACCGTATGCGCTTGCTATAGTTTTCCACATCGACAACAAGTTTCTCGTTTTCACGCTTGCTCTTTTCTGCCAATTCTGGTTTGAAATGATCGAAACAGACGCCGGCAAGCAATGCACGCAGCCCCATTTCTTCGACAGCATCGGCCGTAGCCCGGAACTTATGATACATATCGAAAAACGTTGTCGTCCCGCTTTTTATCATTTCGAGACAAGCTAGCTTCGTTCCCCAATAAACATCCTCGCGCGTCAATTTCGCTTCATTCGGCCAGATCTTCTGCTCCAGCCAGGGCATCAACGGCATGTCATCGCCAAAACCACGGAAAAGCGTCATAGCGGCATGTGTATGCGCATTTACGAAACCAGGGATCAAGGCTTTACGCCTTCCGTCTATCACCTGATCCGCCTGTACCTGAAGATCCGTCCCTACCTGCCTGATCTCCTTTTTCTCTATATAGACATCAGTTACAGCACCATCCAATAAAGCGCCTTTTATCAATATACTCATATAAACTTAGCTTTCATGTTCTTTATCTTTTCATTCCGAATACGCCCTAGCAAACCGGAAAGTTTAGTCCGCTTGACAGCTGCGAAAGCGCAACTTTCCTTTATCTCGACTATGCCTAAATCGTCCTTTTCCAGTCCACCTTTCTGAAAGAGGAAGCCGACCACATCCTTCTTGCTCAATTTGTCCCGTTTCCCCCGATTGATCGTCAGTGTCACCCACTCGGAACGGACGGGCTTCTTTGCCACTTCCGGCAAGAAAAACTCATCCGGCTCGCGGGTGATATATTCAGGAATCGTCTCTTCCGCATTCAAGATCAGATAAGCAACCCCTTCCGCATTCATACGAGCCGTACGTCCGTTACGATGCACGTACGCCTCTTCACTCACAGGAAGATGATAATGGATCACATTCTTCACTTCTGGAATATCAAGACCGCGAGAGGCCAAATCAGTAGAGATAAATACGGTAGCACTGCCGTTACGGAAATGCGACAAGGCACGTTCACGTTCCGGTTGCTCCATTCCTCCGTGGAAGTATTCGTTATCTACACCCATTTCGGTCAGATAGTTGCTCACCCGTTCTACCGTCTCCCGATAATTGCAGAAGATAAGGGCAGAACCACCTTTCAGTTCACCTAAAAGCTTGTACAAGGTTTCCAACTTGTCCTTAACTGGAGACTTGACCACACGCAAAGCCAGTCCTTTCGACTCCTTCACATCTTTCAAGAACGACAATCGTACCGGAGCTGTAATCCCAGTGAAAGCAGGAATATCGACTGCTGCCGTTGCCGAAGTCAGCACCCGGCGGCGCACGCCTGGGAGATGTGCCAAAATCTCCTTCATTTCAGCAAGGAAACCCAGTTCGAGCGATTTGTCGAACTCATCAAGGATCAGCGTACGCACACTGTCCAGATTGATATTACCCCGTTCCAGATGGTCGACGATACGCCCCGGCGTGCCGATCAGGACCGTCGGCGGATGTTCGAGACTCTTCTTCTCCGTGCGGATGGGATGCCCTCCGTAACAACAATTCACCTTATATCCGGCCCCCAACGAGCGCAATACCGTTTCGATCTGCAAAGCCAGCTCACGGGAAGGAGCGATGATCACGGCCTGTATCTTTTTGTCCTCATCCGTCAACGTCGTCAGCAAAGGCAAAAGGAAAGCCAGCGTCTTGCCCGACCCTGTCGGACTGAGCAGCACCATGTCTTTTGTCGTCCCGGCATCCAATACCGCCTGCTGCATCTCGTTCAGAGCAGTAATGCCTGTATTGGCAAGCGCACGAACAACTATTTCATTATTTGTCATATCAATTGAATCGTTTATAAAATTCGGCTACCGACTCGATTCCCTTATAAAAGAAGTCAAGCGTACAGCTTTCGTTCGGCGAATGAATCGCATTCTGTTCGAGGCCGAATCCCATCAGGACAGTCTTGATGCCCAACACCTGCTCGAAAGTCGAGATAATAGGGATACTTCCGCCACGGCGCACGGCCAACGGACGTTTGCCAAAAGCTACGAAAACGGCTTCCTCTGCCGCCTTATAAGCGGGAAGATCGATCGGACAAACATAACCTTGTCCACCATGTTTAGGCGTCACTCTTACCTTGACATAAGCCGGAGCCACACGAGCGATGTACTCTTCAAACAGTTTCGAAATCTTCTCATGATCCTGATGCGGAACCAAACGGCAGGAAACTTTGGCGTATGCTTTGGAAGGAAGAACCGTCTTGCTGCCCTCTTCCATATAACCGCCCCAGATGCCGCAGATATCGAAGGAAGGACGGCAACTATTGCGTTCCAACGTGGAATATCCTTTTTCACCGAACAACTCATCCACACCGATGGCCGCTTTATATTTCGCTTCATCAAATGGAATCTGGGCGATCATCTCGCGTTCGGCAGGCGAAACATCTTCCACATCATCGTAGAAACCGGGGATTGTGATGCGCCCGTCAGCATCTGTTATATCGGCCATCAGCTTACACAACACATTGATCGGGTTGGCAACCGCACCACCGAAATGCCCGGAATGCAAATCGCGGTTAGGACCCGTGACCTCGATCTCCCAATAGGCAAGCCCACGAAGTCCGGTTGTCAGGGATGGCGTTTCGGCACTGACCATGCTGGTATCGGAAACCAGGATCACATCCGCTTTCAACAATTCTTTATGTGTACGGCAGAAGGCTTCGAGGCTCGGCGAACCGATCTCTTCTTCTCCCTCGAAGATAAACTTCACATTACATTTCAGCAAATCCAGATTCAGGGCAGTCTCGAAACCTTTTACCTGCATCATGGCCTGCCCTTTATCATCATCCGCACCACGCGCCCAGATACGGCCATCCCGGATTTCGGGTTCGAACGGGCGACTCTTCCACAGGTCAAACGGCTCGGCGGGCATTACGTCATAGTGCGAATAGACCAAAACGGTCTGCGCCTCAGGAGAAACCATCTTTTCCCCATACACAACCGGGTTGCCTTCGGTCTGCATCACAACCGCTTTATCGGCACCGGCTGCAAGCAAGAGTTCTGTCCAGCGTTTTGCACAAGCCTCCATATCAGGCTTATGTTCATGTTTGGCACTTATCGATGGAATACGGATCAAAGAGAAAAGCTCTTCGATGAAACGGTCTTTATTGGACTCGATATATTTTTTTACGGATGTCATATCTATTCTTAATTTTAATCTGTGCCTACTATAATACTGCCGCTATTTTTCTAATATGGGCCAATCTCTCCAAAAAAGAGGTATCGGATTTTGCCATTTGCATGTCATACCGAGCTTGCTGACGAATCCAAACTTCTGCATCAATACCAAGCGCCGCTTCAAACAAAAGAGCATATTCTGTCGAAACAGAACGCTTTCCATTCAATATTTCATTCAGCAATGTCGGAGAAACCCCCATTTGCAATGCCAATTTCCGCTGCGAGATACCTCGATATTCTATCTCATCCTTTATCAACTCGCCTGGATGTATGGGGTTGGATGGAGTTAAATTATTGGCGATCATTTTAGGATCAATACCTTGAAGTGTAATCATAGCTACAATCATTTATAATGGTTTGATAATTCTATTATATTACATACGGTAACAATCGGTTCTTCTATCGAATCCCTTACGGTAAACTCAACTCGATACTTATTATTCACCCGTACAAATGAAATACCAGCCTTATCGCCTTTCAGCATCTCATAATTCAAGGAATTTATCAAAAGAAGTTCTTCTACCTTCTTGGCATCCAAAAGAAAATCTATACACTTTTGATAACGCCTTATCACATCAGGCTGATAACGATGCTTCTTGTCATCAGTCTTTCCTTTCTCGTAAAGGTCACGCAAATATACTTCTTCGAATGTAACAAACATATCGTTCTCGTATTTGCGTACAAATATAACGTATTCTTTCAGTATTCACAAAAATGTGAACAGCTTCTTTATGGAATCTTCAAGTCTTATTCTATTTTTTTCTCTTATACAAAAACGACTGCCAACGTTCCTCCGCATTCCCCTGGCGAAACATTTCATAGCGTGCCATTGTAAAAAACAAATCGGAAAGGCGGTTCACGAACTGCATGATCCCTGGTGAAACCGGATCTTTCCGGTTCAACGTCCACAGACGGCGTTCGGCACGGCGTACGATCGTACGGGCCAACTGCAAGTGAGCGGAAACCAAAGAGCCGCCAGGCAGGATAAAATAACCGTTATCCTCCATCTTTGCCGACAAAGCATCGATCTGTTCCTCACAAACAAGAACCAGATCATCGGATATTTTGTTCGGATTCTTATCACGAATAGCTGATGGAGTCGCCACATGTGACATGACCGCCATCATCTCCATTTGTATTTTCCCCAGCAAGCTTTGCCATTCATGTTCAGCCGGGAGTAATGCACGGATAATGCCTATTTCAGCATTCACCTCATCCAGTGTCCCGTTCGCTTCGATCCGGATATCATCTTTATCCACCCGCTCGCCTCCATGAATCCCAGTACGACCTTTATCTCCTCCACGCGTATATATTTTCATCTTTCTTATTTATTTGTATACAGACTTCAAGTATTGCCATCGATGACAAATTTGGTAAACCATTCGTTTCCGACCGGATCCGCCCAATACAAATGCGTATATCCTGCCCAAACATTTTTATAATGATAAAGCGGAGTATCCGTTTCCACTCCTTTGGCAGTATAAGCGACAGCGCAGGACGGAAGCGGATTCTGTTGTTCCACCAGACGGGAATAGTGGAACTCATGCCCTTTCAGACGAGTTTCGTTGTATAATAAGGTACGATATCCCAGGCGTAACTTCATATTCTCCATTGTTGCAGACTGGTGCAACACGCCAGCCATCGGATAAACATCTCCATTTTTATCTCGTATCTCGTCACATAGATACATCATGCCTCCACATTCAGCCAACAATTTTCCTCCACTCTCAACATACCGGCGAATGGATTGAAGCATCTGCCTGTTTGCCGATAAAGCAGCAAGATATAACTCCGGATAACCTCCGGGAAGGTACACGAAACCAGCATCCGGCAAAGAAGTGTCTGCCAACGGACTGAAATACGTAACTTCCCCTAAATGATGCAGATAGCGAATATTCGCTTCATATACAAAATTGAATGCAGGATCGCAGGCTACCGCAATAGGGAAAGAAGGCTCACGTTTATAGATATGACGACCTGCGGATATAGGAACGACAGCTGTCGCAACCGGTTTTGTCAACTCCAGCAACCGATTGATGTTTACATGCTTTTCGACAAGTTCCGCTACACGGTCGGCGAACTCTTCAAAGCAGAAATCTTCATCGAGAGACAACCCTAAATGACGGCTGGGGATCTCCACATCCGCACACTTGGGAAGATATCCCAATGCCTCGACTCCGGCATCTTCACAAGCCTGTTTCAAAAAAGAATAATGGTTTTCGGAAGCAACAAAATTAAAGACAGCCCCAACTATCTGCACTTGCTTGTTGAATTGTTTAAACCCGTACAATAAAGGAGCCACCGAATATGCCGTACTTTTCGCATTTACAATCAGGACTACCGGTATTTTCAGCATACAGGCGATTTCCGCACAGCTCCCTTTCATACCGTCATACCCGTCAAACAATCCCATCACGCCTTCGGTTACCGCCACATCCGCTTTTTCCGTATAGCCGACATACAAATCACGCACGTGTGCCTCTGACATCATAAAGAGATCCAAGTTCACGGACGGATTACCGGCAGCCATTCTATGATGACGAGTGTCGATATAGTCCGGTCCGCATTTGAAAGGCTGCACCTTAAACGAACGGTTCTTCAAGGCACGAAGCAAACCTAGTGTAAAAGTTGTTTTCCCGCTCCCCGATGAAGCAGCACCGATCAACAGATGGGACTGACACATTATTAATATTGTTCCTTCTCGTTCGGGAAATCTTGCGTCTTCACATCCTCAATATAAGTCTGCACGGCACGGGTGATATCTTCTGCCAAATTCGCATAACGGCGCAAGAAACGGGGAGAAAATCCCTGGTTGATACCTAACATATCATGCATGACCAACACCTGTCCGTCTACTCCTCCGCCGGCACCGATACCGATAATCGGAATCGTCAGTTCGGAAGCGACCTGTGCAGCCAAAGCAGCCGGAATCTTTTCCAATACGATTGCAAAGCAACCGATCTCTTCCAACAGATGAGCATCTGCGATCAGCTTCTTCGCTTCCGCTTCTTCACGGGCACGAACCGTATATGTCCCGAACTTATTAATAGACTGAGGCGTCAATCCCAGATGTCCCATGACAGGAATACCCGCACACAGAATACGTTCGATAGATTCCCGAATTTCAGAACCTCCTTCAAGCTTGATACAATCCGCATGCGTTTCCTTCATCACACGGATAGCTGAGGCCAACGCTTCTTTTGAGTTTCCTTGATACGTGCCAAAAGGCAGGTCCACCACCACCAAGGCACGTTTCACCGCTTTCACGACCGATTTGCCATGATAGATCATTTGGTCAAGCGTGATCGGCAGTGTCGTTACATTACCAGCCATTACGTTGGAAGCCGAATCGCCTACCAATATGACATCCATACCAGCCTGATCGATCAGTTGAGCCATCGAATAATCGTAAGCTGTCAACATGGAAATTTTCTCCCCACGCTGTTTCATTTCTATCAGGCGATGTGTGGTCACCTTTCTATTATCCTCTAAATCCCTTTTTGCAACTGACATAATGATTTTTATTAATTGTTACAAGGCGCAAAGGTATACAAAATGTTTAGAAAGTGACATCGATCCCACCCATGAAGATCGCTTTCGGCATCGGAAAACCATCATTAATAGTGTAACGGGTTGCCGTCAGGTTTTCTCCTTTCACAAAGAGGTTCAATCCTTTATCGCGTGTACCGAAACGATAAGCGACTTTCGCATTCAAAGTTGTAAAATCCTCTTTCTTAGAGCATTCTGCATCTGTATACAAATCAAAGACAGACTGCATATTCACGTTCAAAGTGAAACGTCCCGGCATATAGGTGGCTCCTGCATAGAACTTATGCCCAGGGGCTCCAGGAATAGGTTTGCTCATGTGCAGATAACTATAGTTCATATCCAAGTTCAAATTCTTGCAAATCTGATAGCGAGCTTCAAACTCTATACCTTTATTCGTAAAGGTTCCTGTATTCAAATTCTTATAAGGAGGTCTACCGTCCCCATTCACGCTTACGGAATAAATCATGTCTTTCCCATCGATAAAGAAAGCTGTCAGCTCAGTATACAAGTCGCCCCCTAAAAAAGACTGTCCGACAGCAACTTCATAATTTACCATACTCTCCGGTTTCAAATCTGCATTGGCCGCTCCCCACATATACATTTCGCGGATATTCGGACTACGAAATCCTTTAGAGACAGATGCACGGATCGTATTTCCTTCAAACGGACGTACCGTAACTCCTCCCTGCGGAACCCATTCGCCTCCATAAGTGCTACTGTGTTCATAGCGGACACCGGCATTCAGGCTCAATATGCCAAAAAGTTCTTGTTGCATGATGGCATATCCGGCTGTTTCATTCACCGTTTTATCCACCAATTCTTTTTTTGAACCGTCATTATTGTCATTCCAAGCATGTCCACCCCAGTTTTTATAATCCACACCGACAGTAAAGTTATTCCCCTTAAACAAACGGAACGATTCATACAATTGGACTCCCACGTTGTGGTCGTCAGAACGAAAAAGATAAGTCAAAGGCTCTTCTCCTGGATTGTAACCATCATTGATTTTATGGTTTCCCCAATTATAGAACAGGCGCAAGGCCCCGCTCATCTTACCCTGATTATTTTCCAATGCCATAGAAGCTGTTCCACGCAAAATATTCATTTTATTGTCTATAACAGGCTCAAATGTTTTACCAGGATTTTGAAACTTCGATTTGGCAAGGCTTACATCACCTGTCATCTTATAATGCTCATTGAAAGCATATCCTAAATTAGCAAAACCATTTGTGATGTTAAAATCCGAATTTGATCGATGCCCATCGGTTCGATCGTGATTTATCGAGATAAAACTACTGAATTTACCTACGTTAAAACCATTATTCACCATATATTTTTGCGTATTGTAAGAGCCATACATCACACGCGCCTGTGTACGCCGTCCTTCCTGTTTATGATGACGGGTAATGATATTGACAACCCCTCCCATCGCGTTAGAACCATACAGCAAAGAACCGGGACCACGAATCACTTCCACTCGCTCTACATCCGAAGCCACATAGGTATCAGGCAAAGAATGTCCGAACACTCCAGCCCATTGCGGTTGCCCGTCGAACAGCATTAAAACCTTATTTCCACTTCCGACACCACGAATGTTAACCGTACCTGCCGCTCCTTCCGAAACTCCAAAACCGGTAATTCCCTTTTGCGTCACAAACAATCCGGGGACATGTTGGGAAAGTACCGGCAACAATGCCGATTCGCTGCTCGCCTCGATCTGCTCCCGGTCTATCACCGAGATAGTAAGTGGCACACTGCTTCGGTTCACTTGTACCTTATTCGCTGAAATCACAACCCCCTGTAAATTAATCAGACTATCAATTGCAGCCGGATCGCTTGCAAAGACCAGCGAACTGCACAAAAGCCCGGAAGCAAGTAAAATTACTTTTTTCATATCTCACTTTTATGTATTAAATTTCTATTGTTATTTAATCGTGTTACACTTTTCAAAATTCGTGTCACCATACGGGTAAAAAATATATCTAATCAGCCCGGCTCATAACCAACTTGCCATGCTTAAGCCCCTTTATCGTAGTCAACCGGTCCGACAACTCAGTCAGACGGTAAGCTGTGCCCATCACGGTTGCAATGTGCAGACAAAAATTCCGGTTCACATAATATTGGGAAGAAGACAAGATAACATCCTGATAATTTTGCTGAATATCGGCAATCCGGGAAGTAATATCCTTTTTTACCTGGTCATACATAAGAATGATCGTACCTGCCACGATATGGTTACATTGCCATTTCTTTTCAGCGACATTCTTCTCCACCAGAAAACGGATCGCCTGCGAACGGTTGGCGAAACCGTTCTCGCTCACATACTGATCCAACGACTCCAGCAGGTTATCCTCCAACGAGACTCCGAAACGCTTCAAAGGCATATCCCACAATTTTTTGATTCTTAAATTATTGCCTGCAAATATACTACTTTTTCGATAAAATACCAGACAAGCTTTTACAATTGCAAAAATAGACGGATAATAATAACCGGACTGTATACGGATTACAGATAATATAACCACTTTTACAGATTAATGAAAAAGCAGCTCTAATCCATCGCCTTCGTCCTGTTGTTATATATATAAATGTAAAAACAGAAGAATATGAAAAAAATAGTATTGCTCCGCCACGGGGAAAGTATCTGGAACAAGGAAAATCCCTTCACTCGAAACTTCCGATGAGATATTGATTGCCGCTCATGGGAACAGCCTACGCGGGATCATCAAATATTTAAAAAACATTCCGGACGACGAAATCATACATCTCAATCTGCCGACTGCCGTACCGTATATATTTGAGTTTGACGATAATCTGAATTTCGTAAAGGATTATTTCCTCGACGATCCGGAAAAAATCAAAAAACTAATGGATGCCGTAGCCCATCAGGGGAAAAAGTCAAAATAAATTAAATACAAAGAATGTTCCCGGGTATCCTCCCCCAATATTTATCCTCTTTTTATTTCAATGCCCGGAAACATTTATTTTATTATTTGACTAAGCAAATGCCTTTGCCTCTCATAGGTATCCGAATGTGAATAACTTTTTGCAGGGATTATTGTAAGCTGCTGTAGTTTCGCTTCCTTCCCTGTCCAGCCTCCAAAAGGGAGAGATACAAGGGCAGGAAATTACAAATTGCAGATTTTAACAGAACAAAAAAGATCAATATATATTATTACATTTGCACCTCAAATTCTACATGACATGAATACAAAGGTAAAAGGATATTTTTTGGGAGCGATCGCCGCTGCGACTTACGGAACTAACCCACTATTTGCTCTTCCACTGTATAAAGACGGAATGGATCCTGATTCGGTTCTTTTTTTCAGGTACTTGTTCGCAATTCCCATACTAGGCATGATGATTAAAGGGAGAGGGAGAAGTTTCAAAATAGAACATAAAGCAGCAGTTCCACTGATTGTCATGGGGCTATTGGTTGCTTTTTCTTCATTAGCTTTGTTCCAAAGTTACAATTATATGGAAGTCGGGATTGCTTCTACACTTCTTTTCGTCTATCCGATCATGGTCGCATTGATTATGGCACTTGTATTCAAAGAGAAACTAACCTTACAAACAGTCTTTTGCATTTTACTGGCACTATCAGGTATCGGTCTGCTCTATAAAAGCGGTGATGGCACAACACTCAGTCTCACCGGTGTTTTGCTGGTCATGGCTTCAGCTCTCTCCTATGCCATCTACATAATAGGAGTGAACCAATCGACACTGAAAAACGTGGCTACGCTTCCGCTGACTTTTTACATATTGCTTTTCGGCGTATCTCTATTCTTTGTCCGTGTCGGATTCGGGAAAGACCTTTATATTGTGGCCAAATGGTATCTTTGGGGAAACCTGATCGCGCTTGCCGTCTTCCCTACCGCCATTTCATTCCTTTGTACAACTAGTGCTGTCCAGTATATCGGTTCGACACCGACAGCCATACTGGGAGCACTAGAGCCGGTCACAGCTGTATTTTTCGGGGTTGCCGTGTTCGGCGAAACCTTGACACCAAGGATCGGTTGCGGGATATTATTAATTATTCTCGCCGTGACAATCATCATTGCGGGCAGCAACATCACGAGTCATTTGATCCGTTTTAGAAAGCTCTTCCCTCGGTTGCCGCTCAAAAGAAAAGGTAAGATGAACGGATAATAACTTTGATCTGTGAAGTCTGGGTAAACAAAAGCGAATGCTACCTGTTTTTTACATTTGTGAAAAATCATGGAGAACGTGAACCAGATCATAAACGTGGACTTTTTTATTCCTTATAATAAGCAGTTCGGTAACGTAGACATGAACTGGGATGTTCTGATCAACATGAAAATTAACAAATACCTCAATGCTACACTCAACACCACGCTCAAATACGACAACGACGTAAAAACCATTAATGATGAAGGCGAAAAACGCGGCGCCAAAGTTCAGTTCAAAGATATTTTAGGTATCGGCGTAGCTTACAATTTCTGATAAAAAGAGAATAGTTGACTCCCTTTTTTCAAAAAAACCCACCGTAATCGGTTGCAGTATTCAAAGAAAGGAGTAAATTTGCACGTTGAAAATAAAAATGATTAGAAATGATCAATAAGATTAACGCTCTGCTTAAGGAAGTAGAGAACCTGAAAGCGGCAAACGCTGAAGAACTGGAGGCATTACGCATTAAATATCTCAGCAAAAAAGGTGAAATATCTTTGCTGATGAATGATTTTCGCAATGTAGCGGCAGATCAGAAGCGTGAAGTCGGCCAGCACCTCAACAAGCTGAAAGAGGCAACCCAAAATAGAATTAATGAGCTGAAAGCCAGCTTTGAGAATGTACAGACGACGAATGATGACATCGACCTCACCCGTACATCCTATCCTATTGAATTAGGTACTCGCCATCCGCTTTCACTCGTAAAGAAAGAAATCTGCGACATCTTCGGACGCTTAGGATTCAGCATTGCTGAAGGACCGGAAATCGAAGACGACTGGCATGTATTCTCTTCTTTGAACTTTGCAGAAGACCACCCTGCCCGCGACATGCAGGATACTTTCTTTATCCAACATAATCCGGACGTATTGCTTCGTACACACACTTCTTCCGTACAAACACGTGTCATGGAGAATCAAGAGCCTCCTATCCGTATTATCTGTCCGGGACGTGTATATCGTAATGAAGCGATCTCCTATCGCGCACACTGTTTCTTCCATCAGGTAGAAGCCTTGTATGTGGACAAAAACGTTTCTTTCGCCGACTTGAAACAGGCATTACTGTTCTTCGCCAAAGAAATGTTCAGCGCAGACACGAAAATTCGCTTGCGTCCATCTTATTTCCCGTTCACTGAACCTTCTGCCGAAATGGATATTTCTTGTAATATCTGTGGTGGAAAAGGCTGCCCGTTCTGTAAAGGAACCGGTTGGGTAGAAATTCTCGGTTGCGGTATGGTAGACCCGAATGTGCTTGAAAACTGTGGTATCGACAGCAAAGTATATTCCGGTTATGCTTTAGGAATGGGGATTGAGCGTATAACAAACCTGAAATACCAAGTAAAAGACTTACGCATGTTCTCCGAAAACGATGTCCGTTTTCTGAGACAGTTTGAGTCAGCCAATTAAGTTGAGAACCTAAATCATTTACCATCTTCCCCGGGTCCTTAACCAGCCCGGGGAAAAACACACTAAAAACGTAAATGGTATGATAAAGGTTTTACTACTTATAACAGGAGGGGCAATCGGCACCGTATTCCGCTACGGAGTTTCCACGTGGGTACAGCGTTCGATGCTACACTCCTTCCCTTTCGGGATACTTTCGGTCAATGTGATCGGCTCTTTCCTCATCGGCTTCTGTTGGAGTATAGCCGAAACTTGTAATCTATCTGCGGGCGCAAGAGTATTTCTCTTCACCGGGCTGTTCGGCGGATTTACCACATTCTCTTCGTTTGCACTAGATACGATGTCGCTGATGAAAACAGGCGAATATAAGTTGGCACTTTTAAACCTGATCGCCAGCAATGTGTTAGGATTGTTAGCCGTATTCTTAGGATTGCTTCTTGGTAAAAATTTCATGTCACTAATAAAATAATATATGCGCAAAGAGGAACGATATAAAGGAGTCTTGAATTGGTTCAACGAGCATGTGCCGGTCGCCGAAACGGAACTGCATTACGACAAC
The DNA here is from genome assembly GCF_019041495.1 of Parabacteroides sp. MSK.9.14. Lineage (NCBI taxonomy): Bacteria > Pseudomonadati > Bacteroidota > Bacteroidia > Bacteroidales > Tannerellaceae > Parabacteroides > Parabacteroides sp. MSK.9.14. The sequence continues at coordinate 20,954 of NZ_JAHPXO010000044.1, read as the reverse complement.
CCATATCAATTGCTTATCGCTGTGATCCTGTCCGCCCAATGTACGGATAAACGGGTGAATATGATCACTCCTGCCCTCTTCCGGGATTTTCCGACCCCCGAAGTCATGGCCGCTTCTACTTCGGAAGTGATCTTTGAATATATCCGAAGCGTATCTTATCCCAACAATAAATCAAAACATTTAGTCGGCATGGCGAAGATGCTGATGTCCGATTTCGACGGTGTCGTACCATCCGATATAGACGAGTTGCAAAAGTTGCCCGGCGTAGGCCGCAAGACGGCAAACGTCATAGCCTCGGTCGTCTACAACAAGCCAGCAATGGCTGTCGACACACATGTGTTCCGCGTAGCCAACCGCATCGGCCTGACAAACAACAGCAAAACCCCGTTGGAAACGGAAAAGGAGTTGGTGAAGCATATCCCGGAGGAACAAATCCCGATCGCCCACCACTGGTTGATCCTGCACGGACGTTACACCTGTATCGCCCGCAAGCCCAAATGCGAAGAATGTGGTCTCAAACCTTGGTGTAAATATTTCCTGAGTCCCAAGAAAACATAACGTACAATGAAAGCTGACAAGCGAGAAATAGTGACATTCGTTATAGCTGCTCTCGCTACACTGGTGGCAGTCTGGTTCTTTTTAGGCAAAATGCAAAAAGAGAAAGATACGGTGCGGACTGATCTATATACCTTAGTCGCCCCGGCATCGGATGCGATCCTAAGTGTAAATCGCCCTGCCGCTTTCACCAAATATATCTTATCCCGAGACTCGGAACGGGATGCTTTCGCCTCGAAGATTCCGGATATCTACCTTTCCATCATCCAAAACAACCGGAATATCCCGTGGTTACTTCTATCTTTCCATCCACAGGGAGTTATCCTTTATGCACAAGCGGGAAACAACCTCGTCGGCCGGATAGAGAAAAACACATTGCAAAAGGCTTTCGGCTCGTTCGCTCCGCAGAAACAAAAAAGGGACGGCATCACTTTTACCTATTACCCGGATACCGGAAACCGTTTTTTCGGTTATTATCAACACGAGGGCATATGGGTGGCAAGTTACAGCAAGAAACTACTCGAAGAAGTCGCCCAAATCCAACGAAACCGGCAAAGTTACCTGCTACCCGACCAAGACCGCCTGCGCAAGTCATTCGACAAAAACGCCCCGTTGAACCTGATGGTACAATCGGACAGTCTCGACCTCTATGTTTCCCTCCCCGATTCAACCGAATGGGGTATCCGAAAAGGTTGGTTAGGCGCCGATCTTTTCATGAATGAAAATCATCTTTGCTATTTCGGCAGTCTTCCCTATAATTCGACCGCCGACAGTTTATATACATCTTTAGGCGACACATTGGTGCTAAGGCTGGAACAGGCCTTTCCGCAATTTAAAGTGTCCAACCAAACGGCACGAGAAAACAACCGGATGTTTTATACAGGATGTTTCACAGCTAAAGGCCAATAAATATGAGAAACATATTTTATAGCAACTGCTGCAGCATCCTCAACGCCGTATTCGCCGCCAACCGGATATTATCTTCACGCTCTGTCCCGAAATGACAGCATTCTGATACGACCATGTCTTTCAAGGCGGCAGCAATCCAGACAGTTCCGACCGGCTTTTCCGGCGTACCTCCACCGGGACCGGCAATGCCGGAAGTGGCAACCGCACAGTCGCAACCTAACACACGGATCGCTCCTAACGCCATCTGCTCGACGACCGGACGACTGACTGCCCCGTACTGAACCAAGCTATCTTCCGAAACGCCTAAAACATGGTGCTTCACTTCATTGCTGTAGGAAACGACTCCTCCACAAAAGTAATCTGAACTGCCAGCCACACGTGTAATCAGATGTGCAATATATCCGCCGGTACAACTTTCAGCCGTTCCCATCGTCAGATGGCGGGAACGAAGCAACTCGCCTATTTCTTTTTCTATAACCATTCGTATCTTCTTTACCTTGTTCCTATATCTCATAAAAAGTTTCCCCTGTAGGAAACTTTTGTTTCATGCAGGGGAAACTTTTGTTTCATGCCCATGAAACGACCAACATGTTACCTTAGTTTCACCTCTACCCTTGCAAAGGGAGCCGCATCCATCGGGCAAAATTGCTTGTCGAGATATTTGTAATACCCCGTTATGGCAACCATTGCCGCATTGTCCGTCGTGAAAGAGAATTTCGGGATATGCACCTTCCAGCCAAAACGTTTCGCATGGTCAAGAAATGCATCCCGCAAGCCGGAATTGGCCGATACGCCACCAGCTACGGCAACCTCCTTAATGCCCAAATCTTTCGCCGCCCGGCGCAATTTGTTCATCAGGATATCGATCACCGTCGCTTGCAAAGAGGCACAAAGATCCTGCTTGTTCTTTTCGATAAAATCAGGTTCCTCCTGTAGTTTATCACGCAAGGTATAAAGGAAAGAGGTTTTCAGCCCACTGAAACTATAGTCGTAACCGGGGATATGCGGTTTGCTAAATGTAAAAGCCTTCGGGTTTCCTTCGTTGGCAAGGCGATTCACGACAGGTCCCCCAGGATACCCCAGCCCCATCACCTTCGCACATTTGTCGAACGCTTCACCGGCAGCATCGTCGATCGTCTGCCCGATCACTTCCATATCGTTGTAAGCATTCACCTTGATAATCTGCGAGTTCCCACCTGATACCAACAGGCAAAGGAACGGGAACGAAGGAGCATGATCGTCTTCCGGCGTCTCCTTGATGAAATGGGCCAACACATGCGCCTGCAAATGGTTGATCTCGATCATCGGGATATCCAACGAAGCCGCCAAACCTTTGGCAAAAGAAGTTCCGACCAACAACGATCCCATCAAACCTGGCCCACGGGTGAAAGCAACGGCACTCAATTCGGATTTATCGATACCGGCACGCTTGATCGCTTCGGCAACCACCGGAATAATGTTCTGTTGATGTGCGCGGGAAGCCAATTCGGGAACAACACCGCCGTAGGCTTCGTGAACAGCTTGACTGGCAATTACATTCGACAACATCACGCCGTCGCGTATTACAGATGAGGAAGTATCATCACACGATGATTCGATTCCTAAGATTGTCACACTCATATCTTCGTTTTAATTTTTGTGCAAATTAACGAAATCTATCGGGATATTGTTGTAGTTTTGTGCTTAAATTATAGTAAAGATATCAAAGGACTTAAATACATAATTGTCACCCTGCTCACTCTGTTCTGGATATTCTATGCAACTCCGGCCATCTTATTGCGCATTCCCTATGTGCAGCAAAAAGTGGCAACAACGGCAACGAGAGAATTATCCGAGTGTTTAGGTGTGCCCGTACGGATCGGGAATGTAGACATCGAATGGTTCAACCGCCTGGTACTGGAAAATCTGTATCTCGAAGATGAAAGCGGAACCGTACTGTTCGATGCCAACCATGTGTCGGCAGGTTTCGAAATCCTGCCTTTGTTAAACGGCAGGATCGTATTCTCGACAGTCCGCCTGTTCGGTTTCTCCGTCAACTTGCATAAGGAAACGCCGGCAGATAAGTTGAACCTGCAATTCGTCATCGATGCTTTCGCCAGCAAAGACACCGTAAAAAAGCAATCCAATATCGACCTGCGTTTCAACTCGATCTTAATACGCCGGGGAAATTTCCGTTACGATGTGAAGAATGCAGCCACTACCCCCGGAAAGTTCAATGCCAAGCATATTGACATCCGCAATATAAGTGCCAAAATCTCTATGAAGGCATTCAACAAGGACAGCCTCAATGCCAATATCAAGAAGATGAGTTTCGACGAGGCTTCGGGCTTTTCGCTGAACAAGCTTTCGCTCAACATCGTAGCCAACAAAGACAGCGCGATCATTAACAACTTTGAAATCAAGCTGCCAGAAACAGATCTTAAAATAGACCGCGCCCATATCCATACCGGAGAAGCAGTTAGTGCATCCGATTTACTGGATCATTCGCCAGTCGAACTGAATATCGCACCTTCGCAAATTTGCCTGAAAGACCTCTCCGCTTTCGTCCCGGCATTCCGCAACTTCTCGGAAACCATCGAACTTTCGGCCGAGGCATCGGGCTACATAAACAATATCGGCTTGAAACGGCTGACACTGAAATACAGCGACAAGATGCTTTTTGTCGGCAAGATGGAGATGAAAGGAATAACACACCCGGAAGACGCCTATATCTTCGGACAAGTCAATAAGATGTATATCACGACCGAAGGAATTTCGGGCCTTGCTAACAACTTCAACGAACGCCCAGTCAAGCTGCCGGATGCGATCGTCAAGTTAGGCACGATCAACTTTACCGGAGAGATATCCGGTTTCTTCGACAACCTGGTCGCTTTCGGCAAGTTCTCGTCGGCGATCGGTTCCGTCCAGACCGACCTGATATTCGGAAACGACAAGGAGAAGAATATCGCCGCCTACCTGAAAGGACACCTTTCGACTTCCCCCTTGCACCTGAATGAACTTTTTCCGGACGGTAATCCGTATGGAACAGCCAAGTTAGCCGTTACGCTGGACACACACCGTCCTGCCAACGGGTCGTTTTCAGGTAACATAAAGGCGAATATAGACGAGTTCGAATACAAAGGCTACAAATATGAAAACATACTCCTGTCAGGTAATTTCCAGAAAAACGGGTTCAACGGAGTGTTGGACATCAACGATCCGAACGGCAAACTGTATGCCGAAGGGCTATTCCTGCATGAAGGCAAAAATTCTATGTTCAACTTCACTTCACGTCTGGAACATTTCCATCCGGACAGCCTCCATCTGACGAATAAATACGAGGCTCCGGATATCTCCTGCACACTGAATGCCGACTTCACGGGAAACAATATCGACAACCTAGAAGGGAGCATTACGCTTGACAGCCTCTCCTTCAAGACCAAGCCAGACAGCTTTTTCCTGAAAAAGTTCAAGGTAGAGGCTACGGGGCATTCACTGGACCGTCATCTGGCCATCACCTCCGACGTCTTGAACGGCGAAGTGACGGGTGCTTATTCCTTCACGACAATCGTTCCCAGCCTTATGCAAACATTAAAGGGGTATATCCCGGCTCTGATCAACGTCACGCAAAAGAAACAGAAGGTGATGGAAAACAATTTCTCCCTCTTGCTGACTATCGAAAATACGGAAGCCATATCCAACACCCTGAAACTGCCTTTTACGATGTTGACCCAAGGACGTATCACAGGACATTACAATAACCTGTACAACCGCTTCCGCTTCGAGGCCTATCTGCCTAAATTCAACATCGGCAAGTCCATGTTCGAATCCGGCTATCTGACCTGTGACAACCCGGAAGACAGGGTAAACTTGAAGCTCAAGGCAACCAACTACAATGCCAAAGGATTGCGCAACTATATGGACCTGAAAGCCGATGCCAAAGACAACCGGATACAGACGCAGATCAGCTGGGCCAACAACAAAGAACGCTTGTTTAAAGCAGACCTCTCCGCCTCCACACTCTTCATCGAGGAAGAACAGGAAAAAGGGCCGGCCAAACTGCGTACGGAAATCTCGCTGAACGAGAGTCCGCTGATCCTGAACGATTCCACCTGGCACATAGCCCCGTCTACTATCACCATTGCAGACGGCAAGATTGGGATACAAGACTTTTCCGTCTCCAACGGCACCGAATATCTCCACATGGAAGGAACAGTTTCAAAAGATCCGGCCGATACACTGTTACTGGATCTGAAACAAGTAGAACTGAGCTATATCTTTGACATTCTGAATATCCCAGTACTTCAATTTGCCGGAAAGGCTACCGGAACCTTCAACATTACCGACCTCTACGGCAGTCGGATGCTAAACACCGATCTCGAAGTACAAAACTTCTCGTTCAACCAAGTACAATTAGGACGCCTCAACCTTTTTAGCGAATGGGACGACCAGCAAAAAGGCATTCTGATGTTAGGCAGCATCTACAAGAACGATACGACTTGGACTGATGTGAGCGGCTATGTCTATCCGGTCGGCAAAAACGCAGGCCTTTCCCTCTTCTTCGGGGCAAACGACCTGAACTTGGCTTTCCTGCATCCTTTCGTCGAAAATATCGCTAAGAACATGCAAGGACGGGGCTTCGGGAATATCCATCTGCACGGGCCGTTCAAGGCGTTGAATGTAGAGGGGGACGCCTTTGTTCTCGATGGTGGGCTGGGTATCGAATATCTGAACACCTACTACACTTTCTCCGACTCCATCCATCTGACACCGGGGGCGATCATCGGACGCAACGTAACGGTGCATGACAAATTCGGCAACTCGGCAAAGGTTAATCTGACCGTCAATCACAAACATTTCAAAGATGTCAGCTTCGATGTAGGAGTCCAGACAAACAATATGTTGGTATTCGATGCGCCTCAAAAGCAGAATCCGCTGATATTCGGAACCGTTTTCGGAACCGGAACAGCCTCCATAAAAGGGAACGGGCAATTGATCAACTTCGATATCAATATGCGAAGTGATCCCAAGACATCCGTCAAACTCGACTTCATGAACAACTCTTCCGCGGCAGAATATGATTTCATCACTTTCGTGAATAAAAAAGAATTGCGGGAAATGGCACTTACCAAACCGGTCGATTCCATTAAACCTCTTATCTTCAAAAACGAAGACGAAGGGGCGGAATTGCGCATGAACTTCCTTCTCGACATCACACCGGATGCCGATATAGAGCTGATTATGGATCCGGTCGCAGGCGATAAAATAACAGGTAACTGCAACGGAAGCCTCCAGATACAGTACGGGACGAAAACCGACTTGCGCATGTATGGAAACATCGGGATCGTACAAGGAAACTATAATTTCAGCCTACAACAACTCATCCATAAAAACTTCAAGATACGGGATGGCAGTATTATCAACTTCCGGGGAGATCCCTTCGAGGCAACGATGAATGTAAATGCCATCTATAACGTAACAGCCAACATACAAGACCTGGATCCCAGTCTGACGTACGAAAGCTCCCGACGCAATACGCCGGTCAATTGCGTATTGAAATTAGACGGTGTGCTGAGGAACCCAACCATTTCGTTCGACCTCGAACTGCCGAGCTCCAACGAAGAGCTCCAACGGCAGGTCAAAAGTCTGGTTGATACAGAAGACATGATGACCCGGCAAATTATCTATCTGCTGGTTCTGAACAAATTCTATACGCCGGAATACAATGCGCAATATAAATCGAACGATTTCAGCGCAGTGGCCTCATCCGCCCTTTCTTCCCAAATATCCAGTATCATGAATAGCTTCACCGACAAAGTGCAACTCGGTACAAATATCCGGACCAGCCAGGACGGTATCGAAGATACGGAAGTAGAAATGCTGCTGTCCAGCCAATTACTAAACAACCGCCTCATATTCAACGGAAACTTCGGGTACAAAAACAGTACGATCAACAATCAGAAGAATGCCTTCATCGGTGAATTCGACCTCGAATATCTGCTGACGCCCAGCGGTGATATCCGCCTGAAAGCCTACAACCATGCCAACGACATGTATATGATTCTAAAACAAGCCCTGACAACACAGGGCGTAGGTATCATGTATAAGAAAGACTTTACCCGCTTCTCCGATATTTTCCGGCGACGGAAGAAATATCCTCTGATCCCCCTGCGCCCCACCGTACCAGACAGCACACAGCAAACACCGGTAACCACAGAGCAAATTCCGACAGCAACAGAACATACAAAAAAGTAATCCGGATTTCATATGTATGAAAGAAGAGGCCACGTTTCTATAAAAGAAGACTGGCACATCATGAAACGGGGGCCTGCATATATAGAAATACAAGCCCCCGTTTTCATAATATTAATTAGTACGATTACGCGAAGAACAGAATCAACAACTGTGCCGTCAATACCCGGAGAAACATAGTCAACGGATAGACAGTCGCATACCCAACCGACGGAGCGTCGTTTCCGGCTGTCGCATTCGAATAGGCCAATGCAGGCGGATCAGTCGTACTACCGGCAATGAGCCCCATAAGCGTAAAGTAATTGACCTTGCAGAAATAACGGCCGATACAACCAATGATCATCAGCGGCACAAACGTAATGATGAAACCGTAGCCTATCCAAGCAAAACCGCCATTATTCACAATCGTATCGACAAAACCGTCACCAGCACTAATACCTACGCAAGCAAGGAAAAGTGTAATACCGATCTCACGTAACATCAAGTTTGCACTCTGTGTCGTGTAAGTAATCAATTTATAATGGTAACCGAAACGGCTGATCAGAATAGCCACAACCAGCGGACCGCCCGCCAGACCTAACTTGACCGGCTGCGGAATACCAGGGAAGGAAATTGGAATACTACCCAGCACGATACCCAACGCAATACCGACGAAGATAGTAATCAGGTTCGGTTCATTCAGACGCTTCATCGAATTACCCAAAACCTTTTCCACATTGGAGACCGCTGTTTCGGTACCGACTACGTTCACACGGTCGCCTACCTGCAAAGTCAACCCAGGTTTGGCAACAAGATCGACACCAGCACGATTGATACGGGTGATATTGATACCATATAATTTCCGCAATTTCAATTGTCCCAGACGCTTACCGTTCAACTCCGGTTTCGTGATCAGGATACGGCGGTTGATAAATTGGCTTTCCATACGGATCCACTGTTTACGTTCCATATCGATCTCTTCTCCGATAAAGGTCTTGATCGTCTCGGCATCCGTCTCAGTCGTGATAACAAAAACCTTGTCGTTTTCCTGCAATACGGTATTGGCCGAAGCTATTTCGATCTGCTTGTTACTATCACGCCAGACACGGGAAATAACAAAATCACGATGTTCCAGCAGGTTCGATAATTCGGCAACCGTCTTATTGAAGATAGCGGGATTCTTCACGATCAACGAGATCGGCTTGGCCTCATTGGTATGAGAAGAATCTTCGCTGTTCAACTGCTCGTTCTCCTTATCGAAACTTACACGGAAAATATACTTAATCAAGATAATAGACAAGATAATACCGATCACCCCTAAAGGGTAAGCGACAGCATATCCCAAAGCAATCGTATTGTCAGACACTCCGTGCATATCGGAAAATGCTTGCTGGGCAGCCCCCAATCCCGGTGTATTCGTTACCGCACCCGACAAGATTCCGACCATTGTCGGCATCGGAATACCGGTCGCATAATGCAGAATGACAGCCGTCAAGACACCTAAGAACACAATACCGCACGCCAGCATATTCAGCGTAATCCCTCCTTGTTTGAAAGAAGAAAAGAAACCCGGTCCGACCTGCATACCTACAGAATAGACAAAAAGTATCAATCCGAACTCTTTAAAAAAGTGAATCACGTTGTGGTTGATCGTAAAACCGAAATGTCCTAAAATGATCCCCACAAACAACACAAGAGTAATTCCCAAAGATACGCCGAAGACTTTGATCTTGCCTAATTGTATGCCTGCAGCGATCACAAAGGAAAGCAGAAGTATGGAGTGGCCAATGCCCTCGCCCCATAACAAATCATTAATCCAATTCATAATAATACGTGTAGTTATAATCTTAAATTTGCCTTAAAGGCTGCAAAGGTAGCCATTTACTTTGTGTTTAACAACATAAATACTATCTTTACCCACCAAATATTTTAAAAGATGAAAAAGAGCTATTGTATCTTATTAGGCTTGTTGGCCTGCCTCTCTCCTGTCTTCGGACAGGGCGATGCGGACACCGTAATATCTGCATCTGAACAGGTTCCTGCGAAAATAGTCACCATCAACACGAGCGTCGGAACCCTAAAAGCAAAACTATATGACGATGTCCCTAACCACGTCCGCACCTTTATTGAACGTGCCAAACGGGGCGAATACAACGGAACGCTGTTCACACGCGTACTCCCTGAATTTATGATACAGGGCGGTGCTCCTGATTCGCGCAATGCTCCCGCCGGTGCCCGCTGTGGTTTCGGAGACCGAAATTCGGAGATCATGCCGGAGATACGGCCTCACCATTTCAACAAACGCGGCGCGTTGGCTGCTCCTCGCCAGAACGACGACATCAACCCGCAAAAGAAATCGGATATGTCGCAATTCTATATCGTACAAGGAAAAGTCTATACCAGCGGTGAACTGGACACGCTGGAAATGATTGCCAACCAGGATATCAAGGAAAAGGCTATGCAGAAGTTCTTCTATCCCGTCCGCGCCGAACTACGTATGCAGAAAGCCAGCAATAAACGCGAATACCAAAAACGTCTGCGTAAAATCAACGCCCAAGTAGACTCAATGATACGTGCTACACCCGGACATCTGCTGTTCACCAAAGAACAACGAAAAGCCTACACCACAGAAGGCGGTTGTCACCATCTGGACGGCAACTATACCGTATATGGCGAACTCATTGAAGGATTCGATGTGCTCGATATCATCGCCGGACAACCTCGCGACGAATATGACCGCCCTAAAAAGGATATCCGCATTATTCAATTGACAATTGAAAATTGACAATTTTCAAAGCTAATATTTCTTATGCTTAAGAGAGACTTCATCATGATACAGATCGAAGAACTTGCTAAAGTAGTCCTTCAGATCATTATGAATCGCAACACAAATGCGGCTCGCCATACTCCAGAGTTGATCCAAACCATATACAGTTCCCTCAAACTGGACCGTCCTACCCTTATGACGGCCCAGCCCGAAGAGCTTGTCCGTCGACTCGACAGTGATGACAACGGCGGAATCCTCCGTCTTGAGATAGCCGTCAAGACCCTGATCGAAGAAAGTTATCTCTATCCCGACGAGGAGCAGGCGATGTTGCAAAAAGCCAAGACAATCTTGGAATATATACAAACGCACGACAACACATTTTCTTTGGAACGCGTGAATATGTTGGACGAATTGGAACGGCGCATTCTTTAATCGACAATCAAACATTTAACCGATATCTCAAGGATATTCACTATTTTTGTGCCGTAAAAGTAAACAGCAATGGCAAATAACGAAACGGCACACGAACTAATACTCCAAATTCTGAAAACGCGAATGACCTTTCGCCAGACCATACAAAGAGTATTGAGAACCAATAATGTCGACATGACATTCGAGATGCTCCAGGTGATGCATCGTTTATGGAAGAAACCCGGAGTCAGCCAGCAATATCTGGCAGAACAGACAGCTAAAGACAAAGCTTGCTTGACCAATCTTATCAATAATCTGGAAAAGAAAGGCTGGGTAGAACGTCGAGGAAACCCGACGGACCGGCGTAACAAACAAATTTACCTGACAGAAGAGGGCGAACGGCTCGCTCTCCGGGTAAAACCTCTGTTGCATGGAATATACGGTCTGATAGGAGATGAAATGCCTTCCCGGCAAATTGTCTCATGTAGAAATAATTTACAAAAAATAAATAGCATACTGGACAAATTGTAACTTGTCCAGTATGCTATCCATAAAGACGGAAACAAGTACATTCGACACACAATCCTAAAAGATAAACAAGGCTCATGCTAATGTCCGAACCTTGAGGTATCAATCTTCCCGGCTTCTTTCTTCTTATATCCACCGAAGCGGTAGCTGAAATGTATGGTAAAAGAGCGCGAATAAAAATCGTTGTTCATATCCAAGTGTTGCCCATTAAAACGAACTTTCAAATTGGGCATGCCCGAGTTGAAAAGATCACTGCAACGGGCAGACAGATTTATCCTATCGCTAGCAAAACTCCATTTCAATCCGGCAGTGAGGTTATAGACTGTTTCAATGTCAAAAGTTCCCTGGATCATCGGGGTTTGTATACTACCTATCAATTCGAAAGCCAGATTCTTACCTATCTTAAACGTGTTATCCAGCGAACTGTTGAACATCCATTTCCTCCGGTTAAACGGGATATCAAAAAAGTCATCGCAACGCTGGTGAACTTGCATACCTACCAAAGTAAGTCGTGAATCCAGCCAATTTCCGGCTTTAAAGGGTAAGATGACGTTTGTCCCCCACATCTGCATATAGTTCCAGTTCGTATTCTTATAAATCAATGCCAAACGGTCAGTCGATTGATAGCCCGTCTGTACGAAAAAGTCAGACGTATGCATGAAGAACAGACCGAAAATATACTTTTGCTTCCATATATAATTGCCGTTCAAATTATAGGCTGTCGAAGGTTTCAATCCCGGCGTCCCCCAAAGCTCGGTATATCCGTTCAGATGACTGACGGAAGACTGCATATCCCAATAACCCGGATAAGTCTTATCCGTCGATAACGAAAACTGGAATAAATGTTCGGAAGATTTTACATACGTCAAAGATGCTTGCGGATAGACAGCCCACTTACGATAATTGCCGATGGTATAATATTCACCTGTAGCAGAGATAGAAACCGATGTACCAGTCGCATAGTTCTTGCTCAAGGAAACATAGACATTGGCAGTCTGCTCACGAAGCCGGGAATCCGTATTTTCGGTCGGGATATCACCTGTAACCTTATCATAGGTCTGAAAGTCACGGTCTTTTGCAAATCGGTAAGACATACCGTACCCCAAATCCCATTCTTTAGCCAAAGAACGCTTCCGGTCAACATAAATAGAATAACGGTCTATCTTTTGACCACCGATTATAGAGAAACCGCTTTGAGCACCATCCGCATAATCCGCAAACAAAGTTTGGTTATTATCTGACGTATAATGCGTGTAATCTCCGCCGACATCAAATCCAGATCCGGAATGATATTGCAAAGTGACATTGTGCATACGGGTTTCGACATATTTGTCAACATTGCTTGCCTGATAATTACCGGAAGTCAGGCTATTGCTATGCTGCTCAGGTGTAAAACTGCTGGTATAAGCGAGATTAAAATGATCTTCATCATCCAAATTATCTTACATGATATTCGGGAGGCGCACTGTACATGACTTCCGCCTTTTCCACTCTATCCAACGGAGTATTGCGCAAAAGCGTCTCAAGTTGTCCGGCGTCCATTGTTGTCGGTTTTCCATTCAAGACGACTGTCAAATTTCCCGTACCTGCCAAAGTTAATACACCTTTAGTCTCTTTTACACCGGGGAGTTTAGTCAGAGCCTCGTATGCATTGTTCACCACCCCGTCGCCGGCAAGAACGGACAGATCATATCCCAAACGCCCTTCTTCCACCTTCACAAAAGGACGCTCCGCTTTTACCACGACCTCATCCAAAGCATAATCCTGCGGATCAAGTTGAATGACACCGACATCTCTGCCCTTTCCCTCGATTTCCTTAGTCCTGTACAAGAGATGCTGCACGATCAAACGGTATTCTTCAGGCTGGCTATCCAACACAAAAGTTCCGTCTACATTTGAAATAGAAGCGTTTATATAAGTAGAATCTATTGCCTGCAAAACGATGGTTGCACCATCTACCGGTTGTTTTTTATTGTCTATGACCTTTCCTATAATGTTCTGTGCCTGCAAAGAGGTAACAAAGAATAATAGTAAAATACCGATTCCGATTTTCATATAATATAAAGTTTGTATTAATTTCCACACACCCTAAACAAGGGTTATTCATCATGCTCCCGGACATAATTAGCTGTCCATCATTTTCTAATACGCCGTAAACATACAAAATTAATCGAAAAGAATAGCAAAGCATGATTCCCATTTCATTAGAAAAGGTTCAGAAAGATTTGCTACTTTTGTCCCCTCATTTCAACAGACAGTGAATTTACATGAAGGTAAAAGGATTTTTGTACGGACTTATCGCATCCGCCACATTCGGATTGATTCCTCTTTTTTCCATTCCGGCGCTTGAAAACGGCGTAGGTTTGGACTCGTTGCTGTTCTACCGTTTTTCCTTAGCATCCGTACTGGTTGCCGTACTGATGTGGGTGAAAAAGATTCCGTTCGATATACAGAAAAGCGAATTCGGGATCGCTTTTATTTTAGGTACACTTTATGCCATCACGGCGCTTTGGCTGACGGAGGCTTATCTTTATATTCCGAGCGGGGTGGCGACAACGATCCATTTCCTTTATCCGGTGGTAGTCAGCCTGATCATGTTTGTATTTTACAAGGACAAGCTGACAATGCCGATACTGCTGGCAATGGCGATGGCGGTAAGCGGTGTCTATATGTTGAGCGGAGGAAATACGCCGGGAGGTTCTATCAATATAAAAGGATTAATGTTGGTATTGGCTACAGTGATTGCCTATGCAGCCTACATCGTAGGTATGAACCGAAGCCGGATCGCCAGGCTCGACAGCTTGAAAGCCACTTTCTATATTCTGCTTTCCGGAGCGATTGTCTTTCTGGTAAATCTGGCGATAAAAGGAGATTTTCCCGACCCGATGCCGAATCTGGCCACAACGATAGACGTGCTGATGGTTGCTTTCCTCCCGACGTTGGTATCCGACCTTACACTGATACTGGCCATTCGTTATATAGGTTCGACAACGACTGCGATCTTGGGATGCATGGAGCCGCTTACCGCCGTATGCATGGGCGTCCTTTTCTTAGGCGAGCATCTGCAACCGATGCAGATCGGAGGAATAGTAGTAGTGCTATCAGCAGTCTGCATCGTGATATCAGGCAGTTATATCAGGAAATGGGTGCGGGATATCCGACTTTTATTTATGCACCGGATATAAATGACGAGATATTTACATAATAAAAACAATATATTCACAAATATGCATATCATCTTATCTCCTGCCAAGACAATGGCTGGAACATCCAAAATAAAAGCGCCTGCAGGTACAACGCCCCGATTCAACCAGGAAGCAATCGAGATCGCATTGCACATGGCTCAATATCCCGCCGAAGAATTAGGCAGGATGTTAAAGCTCAGTCCCAAGCTGATGATGGAAAGTTACCATCGTTTTCAGAATTTCCATTCTGCGGAAGAAGAACCGCTACAAGCTTTATTGGCTTATACGGGTGTCGTATTCAAGAATATCAATCCCAAAGATTTTACAGAGGCGGACTTCCGCTTTGCCCAGGATCATTTGCGGCTCGTTTCCATTTGTTATGGTCTCCTTCGCCCGCTGGACCTGATCAAACCTTACCGGATGGAATATGATGTGAAACTACCCGAATTAGGAGAAGGGAATATGTATATTTACTGGCGTGCCCGTCAAACCGAACCGGTTATTGAAGAAGTGAAAGCCGACGATAACCTGCTGATCAACCTGGGGAGCATGGACCTACAACCATCATTCGACTGGAAAAAGGTAGAACAATCAGTCCGTGTAATAACACCGGATTTTAAAGTCTGGAAAAACGGGAAAGCCGAAACAATCGTAATCTACGCCAAGATGGCACGTGGACAAATGACCCGTTACATCGTTAAAAACCGGATTACCAATCCGGATGCATTAAAAGATTTTACTTGGGAAGGATTCCGGTACAGAGAAGATATCTCCTCCGAAAACAACTGGATTTTCTTGCAGGATTAAGAGATCCTTGCAATAAACCGACAGTATCGTCCGTTTATACAAAGGAATTTTTTAATTAGAAATGAAATGAGAAAAACCTTTAATCTTTTATTCATATGTCTGATAGCCTTATACGGCTGGATCGGA
The DNA here is from genome assembly GCF_019041495.1 of Parabacteroides sp. MSK.9.14. Classification (NCBI taxonomy): domain Bacteria; kingdom Pseudomonadati; phylum Bacteroidota; class Bacteroidia; order Bacteroidales; family Tannerellaceae; genus Parabacteroides; species Parabacteroides sp. MSK.9.14. The sequence continues at coordinate 5,456 of NZ_JAHPXO010000044.1, read as the reverse complement.
TATCAAGTGATCCATACTACCGATTTGCCTCAATGTCAACCGGAAGGAAGTCTGTCCGATGTCGCCGAGGAGGTGATCGCCATCCCTTTGAAAACAAACGGACATTGTTCTTTGAACAAGATTAAAATGATCAAGCGCGACCGGGAAGACATCTTCCTTGTCAGCGATCGTCAACTTTATCATTTCAACAGTTCCGGTCAATTTCTCGGACAAATAACGGCACATCTGCCAGGAACGAGACAGCCAGTCGAACTGGTTGACTATGCGGTCGATCCTGTCCACGACCGGCTGGTCGTGATCGGCACCGGACATGAGGTATACTATTATGATTACGACGGGCAACTCCTTTTTCAGAGTATCCTCCCTCAAGATGCTTCATGGAAAACTTTCGGGCATATGGCTTATTATAACAACCATCTGTGGACAACAATAGACTTGGTTAATTCAGAAAACAAGCAAGCTCCGTCAATCGAACAATGGCTCTATAAATTTGATCTCTACTTTAATGAAGTCGGGAAGCGCAAACTGGATGTTGCCGATTTGGGAAGAATGGATATCAATTACAAGACAGGTACCGAAATAGCCGTCAAGGACGGGCACGTTTATGTACAAGCTCCATCCTTACAGCCAGCCCATATCTTAAACGACACACTCTATCTCATCAATAGCAACCAGTTGACCATCACCGAGGACTACGCAAAAATTCTTCCTTTACAGATCGGGACACGTTTTTTAATCTCAACACACTACGATCCTACTCTACCGGAACGTAGCTATACATTTTGTTACGACCAACGAAGAACAAAAGCCTATCACGTGCAAGGAGGATTGGATGACAACTTTTACAAGACAGGCAAGATTCTCGAACTTCAATCCATAGACCTTCAAAGCAACACCTACTGTTATTATAAAAGCGGCAAAGAACTTGCCTACTCTTTTCCTGACCTGACAAACAAAGACAACCCAGTCTTATTTATAGTAAAAATGAAAGCCTGACTCCCCACAGCCAGGCTTTCATTTAATATATATATTTACGTACGATTAGAAAATCCGTCCACACAGACGTATCTTCATAACCGGATAAACAGTGAGCTTATCCATGATTTTCGAAAACGTATCGTCCGGATCGACTTCATCCAACAAATTGTTGACATTACCATAGTCCGTATAAACATCCGGTTTGCCGTGGAACTGGACTCCCAGCTCGAACATTACACCAAGCCGTTTCTTCGGTACGGCACGGCCGAACCCCAAACCCACATACGGACGGAAATTCGAAACTTTCAAGCCACCTGACACATTACCGTTTTTGTCTACCGGAATCGTATAATCGCCGATAACAATACCGGCCTTACCGGCTTCGGCTACCAATTCCTTCAATTCATCACTATGCCCATTTATTTTTAATAAAGTTCCCCCGCCAAAGTAAGCACCAGCAGTCAAAAAGAAAGAACCTTTTTTAAACGGATAATAATTCACAAGTAATTCGCCGGAAACACGCTTGATACTTCCCTCCATACCAATCGTAGAGGGAACACTCACGCCTTCCATAGCCTCCACATCAACATCTACATCCGTACTCATGCTGAAATTTGGCATAATGGAAAAACCACCACGTAAATCAAAGTGAGATGTGATGGGAGTTGCCACATTCACGTCGATACCGGTAGTACCGACGCCCACACCTACTGCCAAAGAATTAAACACACCCAATTCTTTCTGGGCCATAACATCACTCACAATTACGCCTGATAAGGCTAACGAAATAACACAAAGTAGAGTTCTAAAACCTTTCATAACCACTAAAAAATGTATTTGTATTGAAATAAAGTACAGCAAAGAAAAGAAGATTTTTTGATATAAATACTGATATAGAATAAAAAAGAGAGTACAAGGTTATAGTCCTTGTACTCTCTTTTTTATTCTATAACAAATACGAACTTATTCTTCGTCTCCGTTTTCGTCTTCCTTCATATTGTGGAACACATTCTGAACGTCTTCGTCCTCTTCCAACTTTTCAATCAATTTTTCAATCGATTCACGCTGCTCGGGAGTCACTTCTTTCACATCGTTCGGAATACGGACAAATTCGCTACTGGTGATTTCATATCCATTCTCTTCCAGATATTTCTGAATAGCCGAATTCTGGGCAAATTCACCATAGAGAACCACTTCGTCTTCATCTTCATCCACTTCATCGACTCCATAGTCTATCAGCTCCAACTCAAGATCTTCCAACGACATGCCATCCTTTTTTGCAATATGGAAAACACATTTATGCTCGAACAGGAACTCCAAACTGCCGGATGTACCCAAAGAACCACCGTTCTTGTTGAAATAACTACGTACATTTGCTACAGTACGAGTCGTATTGTCTGTCGCAGTTTCCACAAAAATAGCAATACCGAAAGGACCATATCCCTCGTAGTTCATTTCTTTATAATCGGTAAAATCCTTAGAGACAGCCCGCTTGATAGCACGTTCGACATTATCTTTCGGCATGTTCTCTTTTTTAGCAGTCTGCATCAATACACGCAAACGCGGATTGTTTTCAGGTTCCGGTCCACCTTGTTTTGCAGCTATCGTAATTTCTTTACCCAACTTAGTAAATACACGGGCCATATTACCCCAACGCTTAAACTTTCTCGCTTTACGAAACTCAAACGCTCTTCCCATAATTTATGATCTTATGATTTATGATTTATGTTTTTTATCCTCTCAATTGTGCACCTAACTTCTGTTCCAAATTTGTCTGGATCTTTTTCATGATAGCATCGATCTGCTTATCATTCAAAGTCTTTCCTTCATCCTGCAAATAGAAGCTGACTGCATATGATTTCTTGCCAGCCGGCAGATTCTTTCCTTCGTATACATCAAACAAAGCAACGTCTTTCAACAGTTTACGTTCACTTTCCGTTGCGATCTTTTCTATTTCGGCAAATTGAACATTCTTCTCTAACAACAGGGCTAGATCTCGTTTCACTGCCGGGAACTTGGAAATTTCAGAGAAGGTAACCTTGCTCTTCTTGATTTCCTTCATCAACAATGTCCAGGAAAGTTCCGCATAATAGACATCCGTTTCAATATCCAATTCCTTACAGATCTTCGGGCTGACGATACCCATCGTACCTAACTGGCGCCCGGACGAAGTCGTAATACTCAAACCTGCCGAATAGATATCGTTAGCCAGATTACCAAAAATGACCTTCTGCAAATTCACACCGAGACGAACCAAGATGTTTTCCACATATGCCTTCAATTCATAAACAGAAGACTTTTCATTCGGATGCGCCCAGTTGTTATCCACACGGCTGCCGCTTACCCACAAGCCCAAACGATAATCTTCCGAGAATTCGGCCAATGTTTCATCTTCCTTCTTATGGTCGATATTGTAATCATAGCAATTTCCGAATTCGAAGAAGCGGATATTGCCATTTTTGCGTTTCGCATTATGTTCGACACTTTCCAAGCCTCCGAACAACAACGTCTGGCGCATGCAATTCAGATCTGCGCTCAACGGATTCATCAACATCACACAGTGAGAAACCGGGTAAGTGGAAAGATTGTCATAGTAGGCCGAGCGTGTCAGCGAGTTATTCAGGATCTCGTTGAAACCGCAACCGCAAAGTTGTTCAGAAATCAGGTTCTGCAATTTATAACTGCGGTCAGTCGGAGTCTGATAGCTCAGATTAGACTTTACATTGTCACTGAATTCCACATTATTATATCCGTAAATACGGAGAATATCCTCGATCACGTCGACATCGCGCTGTACATCAATACGATATACAGGCACATCAATCACCAAACCTTCGGCAGTTTCGGAAACGATCTTCATTTCCAAGCTTTCCAGAATGCTCTTGACCGTTTCAACCGGAATCACCTTGCCGATCAATGTATTGACCTTATCGTAAGTCAGTTCCACACGATAGGGGGCAACCGGAACCGGATAAATATCCTGGATAGCACCCGTAATCGTTCCGCCTGCCACTTCCTGAATCAACAGAGCGGCACGCTTCATCACTTCGACCGTCTGATTCGGATCCAAGCCGCGTTCATAGCGGAAAGAAGCATCCGTATTCAGACCGAAGCGACGGGCTGTCTTACGGATCCAAGTCGGATGGAAAGTGGCAGATTCCAGGAATACATTCTTAGTCTGTTCCGTCACACCGGAATCGAGTCCGCCAAATACACCGGCGATACACATCGGCTCTTCCACATTGCAAATCATCAGATCACGGTCGGTCAACGTACGTTCCACACCATCGAGCGTCACAAACTTGGCACCTTCCGTCGCCGAGCGTACCACGACTTTATTACCTTTGATCTTATCGGCATCGAAAGAGTGCAAAGGCTGTCCTACGCCGTGCAAGATATAGTTCGTAATATCCACCACGTTATTAATGGGACGCAGGCCGATCACCTTCAAACGGTTCTGCAACCATTCCGGACTTTCCTTTACAGTTACATTTTTAATCGTAATACCTGAATAGCGCAGACAGGCCTCTTTATTTTCAACGACAACTTCGATAGCCGGAACTTCATCATCAATCTTGAAAGCATCCACACTCGGACGTTTCAAGTTGGCAGGCTTACCGTTCTGTTTCAGGTAAGCGGCCAGATCGCGAGCTACACCGAAATGAGAAGTGGCATCCACACGGTTCGGCGTGATATCAACTTCCAGCACATAATCGCTCTTCACATTATAATATTCTTTGGCCGGAGTACCGACTACCGCATCGGCCGGCAGTACGATTATACCTGCATGATCTGTTCCAATACCGATTTCATCTTCAGCACAAATCATACCGTTCGATTCAACGCCACGGATTTTAGAGCGCTTGATCGTAAAGCACTCATCACCATCATACAATTTAGTACCGTTTACAGCAACAACCACTTTCTGTCCGGCAGCTACATTCGGCGCACCACAAACAATCTGCAAGGGTTCCGCGCCGCCAACATTCACGGTTGTAATGTGCAAGTGATCGGAATTCGGATGTTCTTCGCAAGTAAGAACTTCACCGATGACAAGTCCTTCCAATCCACCTTTGATGGTTTGAACTTCTTCTACCCCTCCGGTTTCCAAACCAATAGAGGTAAGTGCTGCTGCTACTTCATCAGGCTGTAAATCAAAATCAAGATAATCTTTCAGCCAATTGTAAGATATATTCATCGCTTTAAAATTTATTCAGTAAAGAGACGGGGCCGTCCGGCCTACGCCAAATTGACGGACAAAAGTACAAATAATTATTCAAATATGATAGTTTCAAGTAGTTTCTTCAGGGCAACCGCACCAAAACCGTGATCAAATATCATTGACAATAGTTATTTATGCATTCTTGATTCATAATGGCCATCTACAAGTATAAGGAACTGTTTGTGTTTAAAAAGCAGGTATTCCACTGGATTATAATCAGAAACAGTGCATAAAATCTCCTCAAACAAGGCAGATA
>NZ_JAHPXO010000043.1:0-37466 GCF_019041495.1 Parabacteroides sp. MSK.9.14 | reverse complement strand
ATTTTTATAGTCAACGAAAAAAAGAAGGCGCATCGGGTATTACGACACACCTTCTTTTTATTGGAGTTTAGTGTCAATTTACAACAGGTTGTAAAGATATCGTGAACGGCTCTTCTTCGGTGCCTTTCACTCCTTCATCAATGAAGGGGAAAGATTCGGAAGCCTTATAGATTCCGCTTTCCGGCATTTCCCATTCCGGTTCAGGATCGTTTTCCACCAATTCCAATTTCCAATCGGGTTCTTCAACAACCGTCGGCGTAGGATCATCGTCTTGATGGACACCTGTTGGGAAAAATCGTATCTCTCCGTTATTGCAGACTTTCACAGGCGAAAATTTCAACGGATACATCAATCGGCTGAGACTCGATTATTTGCTTGTGCTGCTGAAAGATTTCAAGCATTATACGATTGAGGCTGTCGCTATCGATTCCGGTTTTGGCAATGTGCGAACCTACCAGCGCATTTTTAGAGACAAATATGGCATGACACCCATGGAATACCGGAAAACACAAGGGTAAATGGATACTTTGTCTGATGGGTGTATTTTTCTCCGTATATTTGTATCGCACAATATTGAAGTAGTATGGAAAGAATAGAAAAACAACCCTTCATTCGGGAAGAAATGCGTATTCCGGATGTCACGGATATGGATGGGCTGGTTTCTCTGATGGGCCGTTCGATGGATAACGAAGAGAGTTTCCATATCGATTTACTTTTGGCCTCTTTGTCCCGTATGCATCCGTTTGTAAAGCAGGAGGATGTGGAACGTATGGTTCCGGTTTTCGAAATGGCCCGTACCGTTGTGGAGGGAGGAAAAGACGGGGTAGGAGAATTGGATGTGTTGGCAGCGTCTTTTCTTCTTGATTATGCTCAAATGCTTACCGGATCGGAAAGACGTGTCAAAAGCTCGAAACAACAATCATTTCAGGACTATAAACCCTATCTGGATCTTGTAAAATTGGCTTTTAACCGGATAAAAGATTATAATACGCTGCCTTTGCTATCGACACCGACCCACCGTCCGGCTTGGATCGATCCGTCCGTGCTTGTCTCTCGGTTGTCTGCATATCAGAAAAAGAGAATCAAACCGGACAGTCTGGACTTTCAAATCGCACTTTCGCGTGTGGCATTGGATGATACGGAAGAGGCTGTCCGGTTAACCGAACAAGAGTTGGCGGGCGAATATCGCGAGCTATTGCTTTTCTTGTTCAAGCCGGAAGCACGCCCTAATGGTCCTTTTACGTTTCAGGCTGTCTGGATGACCGCCGCTTTGGTCAAAAGTCCTGATACCGTCTATGACGAGTTCAAGGATTTTCCTTATTCTGCTGTGAACCGGGCCTATCTGACGGGAGATATTCCATGCGATGTGTTTACTTTCGAAAAGCCGTTTGGGAAAGTCGATCGTATCTTGCAGTTGATTCCGCCGGTAAGTAAGAATGTTGCGATAAAGTGGAGGTTTGGAGGTTATGCCTTATATATGGCTTATCGTCCTTGTTCCCGTATTCCGCTTTTGGTGGAGACTTTTTGGAAGGTTCCTTTGCGGGAGAAGGACCTGAAGAGATTTTTGTTGCTTTCTCCGAATGCACCTCGGATTTGGTTGGCTTTATTGGTGCGGGATCGCGTAAGGGATGCTTATTGGAACGATTTGGAACTAGCAAGGCTTAACCTGGTTGCTCTTGATACCCTGCGCGAACTTGATTTGGAGTGGAGAGGGGGGATGGCTTTGACATACCTGGCGGTGTGCCTGTTGAGCATTGATCGTCCTATTCGTTTGTGTGCGGCGAATCTTTGGGGCGAACTTGTGGAAAAAGACCTGATAGACAATGTGGCATTAGGTCGGGTGTTGGGGAAGATCCAAGCGTTGGAATGGGCTCCTGCGCAGAGAGTTTCAGGTTTGGTTGTCGAAATGTTGATAAATAGATCATCTTTTCATAACAAAGAACTGTCTGTGCTGTTTGTCTCTTTCTTGTCTTGCCTGCCGGAAAATCCGGTAAAGGATTTAAAGCGGTTATTGGAAGTTTTTGCGGAACTTCAAACAGTCAATAACTGGCCGAAGGTGACATACGCACCGCTTCTTTGTTTGCTTGAGACGTGGAAGAAAAACAGCAAGTTGACAGAGGTGATAGAATCTTTGTATTAAGAATGATGGAAAATAAGCCTATATTTGTGCCGCAATACAATCGCATATTTTATTAAACGCAGATGGAAAATAAAATCATATTACCGGCGGAATGGTATCCGCAAAGTGCCGTCCAGTTGACATGGCCGCATGATGAAACGGATTGGGCGCCTATATTAGACGAGGTGATTCCTTGTTTTGTATCGATTGCCAAGGAGGTGATCAAACATGAGAAGCTCTTGATTGTCTGTCCGGACGAACAGGAAGTACGCAGACAATTGGGCGATGTGGATGACAGCCGGATCATTTTCAGGGAGATGGCGACGAATGATACCTGGGCACGTGATCATGGCGGCATTACTGTATTCGACCAGGGAGAACCAGTCGTGTATGACTTTGTGTTCAACGGGTGGGGGATGAAGTTCGCGGCGAATCTGGATAACCTGGTTACGCGTAACCTGTCGGTACAGGGAACATTTGCTGACGGGGTTCAGGTCATCAATATGCAACCGTTTGTCTTGGAAGGCGGCAGTATCGAATCGGATGGCAAGGGAACACTGTTGACGACGGTCGAATGTCTTTCGTCTCAGAATCGGAACGAATATCTGCAAAAGGAAGAGTTGGAAGCCTATCTGAAGGATGTCTTCGGCTTTGAACGCATCTTATGGCTGGAAAATGGTTATCTTGCCGGTGATGATACGGACAGCCATATCGATACGCTGGCACGGTTCTGTAGCGAAGATACGATTGCGTACGTGCAGTGCAAGGATGAGTCGGATGAACATTTCGAGGAGTTGCAAGCGATGGAACAGGAGTTACAGGCTTTCAGACAGGCTGACGGCAAACCTTACCGGTTAATCGCCTTGCCGATGGCGGACCCTGTGGAATGGGAGGGAGAACGTCTTCCTGCCACTTATGCCAATTTTTTGATTATCAACGGGGCTGTGTTGTTACCCTATTATAAATCTCCGAAGGACGAACTGGCGAAGAAAGCTTTGCAACAGGCTTTTCCGGAGCGTGAGATTATAGGAATCAATTGCTTGCCGTTGATTAAACAACATGGTTCGCTACATTGTGTGACGATGCAGTACCCGGAGGGAGTCGTGTCAATTGACAATTGAGGTTTCAAATCTAAATCATAAATTATAAATCATAAATCATGAAGTTAGGGCTGGTGCAGCAGGCGAATAGCAGTGATCGGGCTGCTAATATTGAGAAACTGAAACAAAATATTCGGGCTTGTGCTTTGCAAGGAGCTGAATTGGTCGTTTTGCAGGAGTTGCATAACGGGCTTTATTTTTGCCAGACGGAGAATACCGAAGTGTTCGATCAGGCTGAACCGATTCCAGGACCTTCTACAGAGGGCTTCGGAGCGTTGGCAAAGGAACTGGGGATCGTACTGGTACTTTCTTTGTTTGAGAAACGAGCTCCCGGTCTGTATCATAATACGGCTGTCGTTATTGAGAAAGACGGCGCTATTGCCGGAAAATATCGTAAAATGCATATTCCGGATGATCCGGCCTATTATGAGAAGTTCTATTTTACTCCCGGTGATCTCGGATTTGAGCCGATCGAGACTTCTGTTGGTAAATTGGGTGTATTGGTTTGTTGGGATCAGTGGTATCCCGAAGCAGCCCGCCTGATGGCGATGAAAGGAGCGGAACTGCTGATTTATCCGACAGCTATCGGTTGGGAAAGCAGTGACACGGAGGAAGAGAAAAAACGCCAGTTAGGAGCGTGGGTAACTGTTCAGCGGGGGCATGCCGTAGCCAATGGTCTTCCGGTCGTTACGGTAAACCGGGTAGGACACGAGGCCGATCCGTCCAGACAAACGAATGGCATTCAGTTCTGGGGAAACAGTTTCGTCGCTGGTCCGCAGGGTGAACTTTTGGCCGAACTTTCCAATAATGATGAAGAAATACGAATTGTGGAGATCGACAAGACGCGTAGCGAGAATGTCCGCCGTTGGTGGCCTTTCTTCCGAGATCGCCGTATCGATGCTTTTGGTGGTTTGACCGAACGTTTTCTGATATGAGATTCTATAACCGCATAGAGGCCGTCTGCCGTATGAACCGATTGGGTGCGGAAAGGCGGCCTTTCCTGTTTGTGATCGATTACAAGCAAGAGCAGGTGATTGTGGAAGAGCCGGATCAGATCGATTCGGAGGCATTGCTCTACAATCTGGACGGTGTGACGAATGTTGCGACTGCAAGCCGTATGAATGATCGGGAGAACCGAACTTCTGCGATCCGATGGGAAACATTCCCTATCACACAATCGGCCTACGCCGACTCGTTTCATAAGGTGGTCGGACATATCCGGGCCGGAAACTCCTATCTGGTCAATCTGACTTGCGCCACTCCTGTTCGGACCGATCTGAGCTTGAAGGACGTTTTTGTCAGTTCGGAAGCCCGGTATAAGCTCTGGATGAAAGACCGTTTTGTCGTTTTCTCTCCTGAGATATTCGTGAAGATTCGGGATGAACATATCTATTCCTATCCGATGAAAGGGACGATCGATGCTACATTGCCGGATGCCCGCAGGCGGATATTAGAAGATCCGAAGGAAACGGCCGAACATGCTACGATTGTCGACCTGATCCGCAATGACCTCAGTATGGTGGCGACCGAGGTGATGGTGACCCGTTATCGCTACATAGACGAACTACCGACACATCAGGGGGCTTTGTTGCAGGTCAGTTCGGAGATCCGGGGTCGTCTTGCCGGAGGTTGGCAGGCTGAAGTGGGAGATTTGTTCTTCCGGCTCCTTCCGGCAGGTTCCATTACCGGGGCGCCCAAAAAGAAGACAATGGAGATTATCGCGGAAGCCGAGACCTACGAAAGGGGGTTTTATACGGGTGTCATGGGCTATTTTGACGGGAATAGCCTGGACAGTGCCGTTATGATCCGCTTTTTGGAACAGCAGGCGGATGGCTCGTTGATCTTTAAGAGTGGAGGGGGAATCACTTCCCAAAGTGATTTGACAAGCGAATATAATGAAATGAAGCAGAAAGTATATGTCCCTATTTATTGAAACAATCCGGATCGAGAACGGGCGGATTCATAACTTATCCTACCATAACCGGCGTATGAATGAGACACGTCGGAACGTGCTACGTCAAACCGATGTGCTTGATTTGAACGATTACATCCGCCCCGTGAACTATCGGGAGCGGACGAAGTGTCGGGTCGAATATGATGTGGATATCCGGAACGTGGAGTATGCCGCCTATCACTTCCGCCCAGTATCCTCTTTGCGGTTGGTTGTCGATGACGAAGCCGACTATCGGTATAAAAGCAGAGATCGGAGTGTGCTGAACCGCTTGTTCGCGTGCCGCGAGACAGAAGATGATGTGTTGGTCGTCCGGAAAGGGTTGTTGACCGACACCTCTATTTGCAACGTGGCATTCTGGAACAGGAAACAATGGATCACTCCCTCCGCACCGTTACTGGCAGGGACGAAGAGGGCTTCGTTGCTGGATCAGGGAGAGCTGGTTGCAGGTGATATCCGTCCGGAGGATTTACCGGGCTATTCCCGTATCAGGCTGTTCAATGCGATGATCGAGTTCGGGGAAATCGATCTTCCGGTTGATAAGATCGTGCTTTGACTCAGATACTCCTTATCGTTGGCATAGATGTAGAGTAAGGTCCCGTCCTTGATGGTGTTAATGATCGGCTTGGCAAGCGACGGGGGTAGGGCGGGACAACCGAAACTTCTTCCTAAGCGGCCCGTCGAGACGGCAACAGACGGGCTGCAATAATTCGCCCCGTGTACTACGATCGCCCGTTCTTTTGCCCGGTCGTTGATCCCTTTTTCCAAGCCGTTCAGGACTAAGGAATAGCCATTTTTGCCCTGATAGGTATTTTCCGTAACGAAAAATCCCAATGAACTTTTGTAAGAATTGACTTTGTTGGAGAAAGAAGTGGCGTAATTTCCTCCGCTGTTTTTTCCGTGTGAGACGAGAGAGGAGAACAGGAGTCTCTTATGCCGGATATCCAGGACGTAAAGCCGTTCTTCCGTGGAAGGCTTTGTGAAGTCGATTAGGGTAATGATATCCTTGTTACGCCGTTCGATTGCCTGTGCTCCGGTTATCGCCTGTTCGAAAGCGGTATAGTCCACCATACTATCCAGCTGCATATCAGCATAGAGCTGTCGGCATACCGAAGACATGGCCGCCGCGGGATCAGCCGGAATCAGGGGAGACGAACTTCTGGTTGTCGTATAATTAGCCGGAAGAAATAATAAAAACAAGTATAAACAGATACGCAATAACATAAGATTGAATAATGTCGCACAAAGATAAGACTTTTAATCAAAAACGAAAACAATAGTCTCATTTACAGGTGCCCAATCATAAACGAACTTGGCGTGAGAGGTCGCATTCCGGACGCACATATGGGAGCGTGGGGTCGTTCCAAGTGTTGGGCTGTATTCGATCAGCGACTTGCGTGGCGCGTTTACCGGGACCCCGTGGATATAACCTCCGTTGGTGAACCGGCTGGCATAAGGAGCGAATCCGCCTGTCTCTTTGCTGCCGTCTACGAGGTAAATCATCCTTGCCTTCTTTTCCTGAACGACAAATATGCCTAATGGCGTTTCCTGTGCGTATGGAGGACGGTGCTGCCCTGTTGTGGCCGGATTCATGCTTCTGACCAACCATTTGGAACCTGCATGTTCGAGTGTTGCGATGTTCTGGTTGGTGACGTCGACGAATATGGCCTTGTCGAACGTGACGCTATCGGCTATCGACTTGACATATTTTCCGGGAACCAGCCATTCCCCGTTTGTATAGATCGTTTGGATACGGAAAAGGCGGTTGCTGTCATCAAGCAATTTCACAAGAGCACCGTCACGGCCATAGCGTTCGGCAGTCAGTGTATCTTCCGGCAGATATAGCGGGACAGATTGGTAACGTTCGATACCTAAAGTGTCGGAAACCCGCTTGTAAGCATCGCGATGAAACTTCCGGACCAGCGGGGCTTCCCCGTTCTTGTTCCTGTAGTTTTGAAAGATCGCCCAACGGGACGGTTTCTGTCGAAGCGAATCGAGCAGACGGAGACCGGCACGGATCTTATCCCATTGGAATTCCCGCATTGTATCCTTGTATGGGTAAGTATCGGCCAACGTATGCTGGTCGTAAAGCAGTTCCTTTTCTATAACGGTTTCAATGAGGGGAGGGGCCGCCTCCGGTACTGTTTCTGCAACGGGAGTGTCTAGTCCGGGTAAACCAGGTCCTTGCGGCTCTCCTGGCTTTGTCGTACAGAAACTCAGTGTGGAAAGGCAAAGCAACAAGAGTATGGGAACTGTTTTCATTGTATCTGTCATTCTATTCATTATATAAATATAAACAAAAGAATAGAACGATTGTTTGTTTTTCTTTTTTTATTCTATAAGGGGCAAAACGAAAAGTCATAATGGGGATAGTTTGGAGTTGTATGTTATATAAAAGATATACAATGAATTACAGAAAAAATAGAAGAGGTTGAGAGAAAAAACGAAAAGTATAGGTTTGTTTAATTGACTTGCATTGGAGTTGAAAAAATGAGGGTTGAAACAAGGGAGTTGGGGATAGTGTTTGAAAGAAGATTTAAGCGTGATTAAAATATGCCTTGCAATCCGCCAGATTTAGGCGCTGTGAAGTGGCTTTTGGAGTTAGTACAATGGTTTGAATGCAGACATCAGAAGGAGGCTTTAAACGGCCTCCTTTTTTTGTTGTCTGATGGCAGGTGTTTGGTGGATGAAAGAAAAAATATTTTATTCAAAAACTTCCAAATAATAATTATTTGGTATATTTGTAGCATAAAACATTCTAAATAAGACATGACGAAAGTTATACATGTACATCTGATATTTGAGAAGAAGAACTACTATTTCGGGTCTATTTCAGCGATCTTCAACACCCTCACAGAGGAGGAAATAGGGATCACAAAGAGTAGCCTTTTACATGCCGGAATGACGGATGGCAGCTGTAAAGTGACCAAACGGGCTATGATCATACAATCGCACCTGATTAGGGGTGGCAAATAGTTGAAATGCAATAGTTTAAATATATAATCCAGTTTCAATCCGTTTTGGGGCGGTGTTTCGGCTTTTTTAGCTGGAATGCTGCCTTTTTTTATCTCCAACCTATACATTTCGTTTTTTGGCGTTTTTGGGGTTGGGGATAGTGTTGGAGATAGTGTTGGGGATAGTATTTTCGTAAAAAACGAGCCGTTCGGATGGGGGTTATTGGGTTAAATTCAGTTAAAACAATAGGGTTTAGATATGATTAGAGGGGGGCTATTTCCATAGTTTTGCGGGGTTGGAATGGTTGTTGTAATTATATTTAATTGAAATACAATTTGTTATGGTGTTTTTTATTAGGTTTAGGTATAGATAATGCCGGGGAAATGGCTAAATTTGCAAAAAAAGGAGGTGTTTTATGATCATAAGTTGCCTTATATCAAAAATAAAAGAATGGAAAGAAAAGCGCCTTAGAAAGAAAATCATTCTAAGGCTACTTGTGAACCGCAACCATAATCCGGACGGCAATCGAACCGCATTTGAGGCTGATAATATTATCCGTTATATCAAATCCGGTTTGCCCTATTCCGTGGAATAATAACTGGAGGTGTTACCCCATGATCTCCCAATCTTCATAGCCTTGGGCTTTTAGCTCTTTGATTCGTTCTTGATGCTTGATGGCCTCCCCGAAATCCTGAAAGAAAGGGGTTCCACGGTATTCGTCATACAACTTTTGTTTCTGCTCACGTGTCAGTTCCGGTTCGTCTGGATGTTTTTCTTTCCAATAATACTCATAGAAGTAAATCGGATTGAACCGCAGGCGGCGGAACTCTTTCTCAAACTCGGATATCTCGTTTAAATCAACTGTTCTCATATCAATTATTATTGTTTAAAGCCTTTTGAAACTGTTGGAATTGGGCCGTCAGTTCATCCAAGCGATCTTCCAGTTCGCCTTGTTTGCGATAATAGACCTCTTGGATATTGGGAATCTTTGCGCTGAAGTACCATTCCGCATACCATATTGTATTCAGTTCTTCTTCATATAGGTTGAAGTTGGGATAATTTTGTTTATCCGCGTTGTCAGACATGCAAACGATAAAGCCATGCTGACGCAACCGATTCTTAAGACGTTTGACATACGAACGCCCCTCCGTGTCACTTACCACATATACATAATTATCACGTATACCTTCCCATTCAGAACGTTCGATCTTGCGAATGATCAGATAACCTCCATCAAGGATAGAAGGAACCATACTATGCCCTTTTACCCGCACACAGAGATACTGCTTGCCGTCTTTTACCATGGAAGAAGGCATAGAAATAGACTCCACTTCCTCTATATAATCCGTATTACAGAATCCTGATCCGGCGGCAACAGAGATATCGACAACCGGGATACGAACAAGATCGGTATTTGCATATACTGAAGGTTCACAATCCACTTGAGAAGATTTTGGCTCTTCTTTTAGCATAGAGCCACGGCCAGTAAGGAGCCATGCTTCCGAATATCGGGGATAATTTTCAACAATAGACTGAAGCCATTTTGATTGAATATCGGTTCCGTTATTAATAGCCCTGGATAATACTCCCTTACTTGCACCAATACTTTTTTCAAATGTGGTGATTTTTATCCCCTCATTTATAGCTATTTGTTCTATACGCTGTAAAATTGTCTTCATTTTAGTTGAAAATTATCTCTATTTTATTTGCATGGTTGAAAATTATCAACCATATTTGCAAAGTCTTCCAATAGAAAGACGCTATAAAAGTACGAACAAAACATATAATAATTACAACGAATATGGAAGAAAAACGAAACGAGATCACTGTGACGCTGGTATTACAACGTGAAATCGCCAAAAAACTGGCTGTAACAGAGAGGACCGTCCAGTCTGCGCTCCGGTTTGAAACGAATAGCCCTTCAGCCAAGTTAATCCGGGCGTATGCCTTAAATCATGGAGGAAAAATGTTCGAGATCACTAAGAAAGAGGTGGATAACCCCTATAAGGAAGTAACAATCATTTAAATCGAATTGAAATGGGAAACAAATTGCAATTATTCTACAACGAGGAGGCGAACGTAACAATTCGCACGCAGCAACTGAACAACGAACCTTGGTTTGTAGCCAAGGATGTGGCAAACGCTTTAGATATCGCTTGGAGCGGTGCTACATTATCCAATATTCCAGATGATTGGAAAGGGATGATGAGTTTTAACACCCCTTCTTCTGGTGATCGCGGCGGAGGTGTGCAACAGTTGTCAGTCATCAACGAAGCGGCCCTCTACAAACTGGCGTTCCGGAGTAATAAGCCGCAGGCGGATGCCTTCGTCAACTGGGTAGCCGGTGAGGTTCTTCCCCAGCTCCGCCAGACCGGGCAGTATCGGATCAAGGGCGAGGCGGAGTGCATGCGGGAGCAACAACAGCGCCAGCGCCTGCCCCTTCCGAAGTACCGCCCGTTCTTCGAGGAATGGAAGCAGCGGGTGAAGCCCTATATCAGCCGGAACGAGTTGGCAGAGGTGGCAGAAGGTATAGGTGTTAGTTATCCGCACGTGCGCAAGGTCTATGCCGGGACATCTGTCAGCGAAGACGTGGTTCGACGGATCACCAGCCTGGCCAAGCAGAACCGAAGTCAAGGTATCACCTATCCCGACCCTGTGCCAATCTGCGAGCAGATGTGCATCGAGTGGGACAAAGAGAAATCTTAATCGCGACATATAAAGACTGCTAACCCTTACACCCGGCCAAGAGAGCTTATGACTCGCACGTAGCGGAGCGAGACCGCAGTCGGGACAAACAGATAATTCTAAAACGACAGAAAGATGGAAACAAAGAGAATCGACTACAAAGCGTTGTGTGAAGCCCCGTTTGAAATGGAATCATTGTATGAAGACAACTTCCCTATGCTGGTTTATACCGGTAGGAAAGAGGAGGAACGCCCGGTGTTCCGCGTGGTGTTCGCGAAGGGCGCGTGCAAGGTTGTCATCGGGCAGCAGGGCAAGGAGTTTTGGGGGATCATTGGCTTGGACCCGAAAACTGGCGAAACGCAATGGTACAACTACAACGACTGTGTCAGCTTGGAGAACTGGGCAGTGTTAGACCGGCTGCTGAAGACACGCTTCGGCTGGATGGAACTGACTGATCCCGCTCTCGTGATTGAAACCAAGATGCTGGCAAAGGCACAACTGGGTAATTGACAATGGAGAATTATGAAGGCGAAGGTGATACTTTACGGATGGGCATTGAGTTGGCTGTCCCTGTTTGCCGGAATCGGAACGATGGAACACGGCAGCATGCTGACGGGAAGTCTGCTCTGTTCGGTCTGGTTCTTCTTCAGCTACATGTTGATCGGTAACGAAGCGGCTTGCAAGCGCGAAGTAGTCCGTTTCGAAGAATGGATGGTTCGGCTGCTTGGTGGCAGCGACAAGGATAAACAATCGGTTTAGGTCTCAATTAATATTGGTTTTGGTTTAGCATCGGTACGCGGCCCGCGGTACGAGGGTGGTATCCCGGATAGTTCAGTCAGGCAGAACAATCGGAACTGGTAATTCAGGCGATATGGTCAGCGGTTCGAATCCGCTTCCGGGAACAATGATAAATTTCTAAAAACGGAACGATATGGAATTCTACAAGAATCAACTGTGCATATCATACACTGAGCTGACGGCAGGCGATCCGTTGGCGGTTGATCCGCTGAAACGGCCGATCCTGTCGGAGTCCAACTTCAAATATTACAAGAAGACGGGCAAACTGCAGGTGCTGAACCGTGCCTGTTACGGTACGCCCGCTTTGGTTCTTTATGCCTCCCTGCCCGACTGCGTCAAGCAGGAGGTGGAAGCCCGCAAGGGGGAAACCTTCGAAACCGAACCGAAACGCTATGTGCTGAAAGAGATGATCCGACGCGACCCGATGGCAGAGCAGTTCTTCCGAGGCTGGACTTTCGAGGGGCGTCCGTACGACCACCTAAAGCCGGAATATGTCGAGTTGTACGTTGCCAACGCTTCGGCGTTGAACGCCGTCTTGGAGCTGACGGGCAACCGTTCGCTCTTCATCAAGCAATACGGCAAACCCTACAACCGCGTCTGGCCGGAGACCAGTCGTGAGCTGAACGAGATACAGGATGTCGTCGGCTGTCGCCTGCCTAAGAACCATCTTGCGCTGAAAAGGGTTGCCCTGAAGTACAGCGAGGAGGGTTACGAGAGTCTGATCAGCGGCAAGATGAAGAACAACAACGCCCGCAAGAACAAAGAAAGCCACCAGGAGGCACTGATCGTCGAACTGATCGGCGACGGACGCAACATCGACAACGAGACGGTGGCACGTCTCTACAATGCCGTTGCCGGCCGTATGAACTGGAAACCCATCACCGGTGCAACCGTTGCCAACTACCGCAAGGAACATCCCGAATGTTATGCCGGACGCTACGGAAAGAGTGCACTTGCCAACAACAAGCTGATGCAGGTGACACGTACAGCCCCCACTGCGCCGATGTACTTCTGGTGTGTCGACGGATGGGACACGGAACTGTTCTACCAGGCACGTGCCACTGACAGTCGTGGCCGAAGCGTTACAACCTACCATCATCGTCCCACAGTCGTTGCCATTGTCGATCCTTTCAACAAATACATCATCGGTTATGCCATCGGTCGCCACGAGTCGGCCGCACTGATCCGCCAGGCTTTCCGCAACGCTTTCGAGCATGTGAAGGAGCTGTTCGGATCCTATTTCAAGCCTTGGCAAGTGCAGACCGACAATTACGGCCGGGGCCATCTGAAGTGTTTCTACGAAGCGGTCGGCCACTGGTACACTCCGGCAGCCGTAAAAAACGCAAAGTCGAAGATCATCGAACCTTTCTTCAACCAGTTCAATCGGCAATGGCTGCGCCTTTTGCCCAACAGCAGCGGCCACGGCGTGAAGAGCCGCCAAAAGCTGCAAGTGTCTGATGACTGGATCGAGACTCACAAACGTGACTTCCCCGATTTCGAAGGATGCTGCCGGCAGTTGGTCAAGATGATCGATTTCGACCGCGCCACCAAGCGCGAGGAATACATCAACCGGTGGATCGATCTTCCCGAAACCGATCGCCAGTTGTTTACCTCTGAAGACTTCCTGCTGGCTTTTGGTGAGACAGCTGCTCCGCGTCCGCTTAGGGGTGATGGCGTGCATCTGCAGGTGGGCGGTCATCGTTTCCAGTATGAATGTTTCGACAAGGAATTTCGCAGTTATGGGCACACGACTTTCTTCCTCAAATACGATCCCTCCGACATGGACCGGGTGATCGCTGTCGAGAATATCGGTACGCAGAAAGAACCGAAAGAGGGAGGCGTGAGGTTTATCCTCGAACGCAAGTACGAACAGCCTATGGCACTGAAAGATCGTGAGGAGGGTGATGCAGAACAGCTGCACCGGGTGTTCAACTTCAACAAGGAGTATGTGGATGACATCGTTCTGAAACGTGCCCGCAGCGGCGAGATCGTCCGCGAGCTGTTTGAAGAGAACGAGGACCTGTCGAATACCCTCACTGCTCACGTGATCACCGACTCGCTGGGCCGACATAAGGATGTACGCAACGAAGTAGCCGGGCGTAAGGAACCGATCTTCCTGCTGAGAGTTCCAAAGCAGGAAGAGATCACAAACGAAGAGGACGATTTCACTTTCAGTGATGATTACAGTGACTTTTTAAATGATTTTTAAACGATATAAAAAACAGACACGATATGAACAGAAACGGATTATTGAAACACGTAGGTGACTGGATCACCCGGCTTGGATCACAGAGTAAGGTTGCAGAGAAATGTGGTATATCAGGTACCGCCCTTAGCCAATGGATGAACGGGAAGTACGGCGCGAACAGCGCCGAGCTGGAAAAACGCATCGCCTCCACTTTAGGCTATCAAGAAGACGGTTGGCAGGTGGTGACCACCATCCAGAACTACCGCAAGATCGAGTTTGTTTACCGCTCCTGCAAGCAGCAGGCTTTGTGGATGGCGATCTCGAATAAGGCGGGAAGCGGCAAGACACAAACCTTGGAACACCTCTTCAACCAGGATCTCACCGGCTCGGTTGTCTTCATCCAGGCAGAGGAGTGGAACTCCAGGCAGTTCCTCGTTGAGCTGGCCGAACGCACCTGCGGTGTACCCAAGCGAGGCTATACCGATATTCCTACCTTGCTGAAGATGATAGCGGAATATTTCAACGGTATGGCCGGTGATCACCCGGTACTGATCATTGATGAAGCCGACAAGCTGAAGCCGGCCGCCTTCCGCAAACTGATCCCCCTCTACAACCGTACCGAGCACCGTTTGGGCTGTGTGCTTGCCGGTACGGAGAACCTGCATAAAGAGATCGCCCGTGGTGTGCGTAACAACACCAAAGGCTATGACGAAATCGACAGCCGCTTGGGACGCAGCTACATCGAATTACCCGGAGCCACCGAGCAGGATGTGAAGGAAATCTGCACCGCCAACGGATTGGACGATGCCACCGCCGACCGTATCTGGAACGAGGTTGACAAGATCAAGCGCTACGTGAAAGTAACCAACAAACGGGGCGAGACCAAGGAGAAGAACCTGTTTTTCTGCGAAGACCTGCGCCGCCTGATGCGACTCGTGAAACGTGAACAGATCGCTAACCAATTCGGACAGATGTAGCGATGGGAAAGATCTTAGGCGTAAAACAATTCCTGCAGGAAAGGAAAAAAGCGATGGATTTCAGCGGGGCGTTCTATCATCTGCTGGGCCGTCCCGAACCGCAAGGCGCATGGATCATCTGGGGACAGTCGGGATCAGGGAAAACCACCTTCACCTGTCGTCTGGCGAAGTATCTCGCCGAGTTCGGCCGTGTCGCCTACCTCTCGTTGGAGGAGGGCGACAGCCTCTCGCTGCAACGTTCGTTTCAGGATGCCGGAATGATGGAAGTGAACGGACGGGTGGTGCTCCTGGACATGAACTTCGATGAGATGGTAGAAAAACTCGCAAAGCCGAAGAGTTGGGATATCGTTATCATCGACTCCTTGCAATATGCCCGCATCGACTACGATACCTATCGCGACATGCGTTCCCGCTTCCCCCGTAAGCTCTTCATCTTCATCAGTCACGCCGACGGCAAGAACCCCAAGGGTGGTGTGGCCGACAGCATCCGTTACGACTGTTCGTGCAAGATTTACGTGGAGGGTTTCCGTGCCGTGGCTGCCAGCCGTTACCTTGACCACGGACAGAAGTCGCATCCCTTCATCATCTGGGAGGAGAAGGCAGTTCTTTACTATGGACAGGATTTTGATCAAGTTAAATAACATTCAGAAACAATATAGTATGGCAACAACCAAGAGACAAACGAAAAAACATTCCCACGCCCTCTTCTGGACTTTGTTGAAGGAAACGCCGGGTTACGATCCTTGTTACAAGGAAGTGATCAAGGAGGGTATCGTACATGAACATAGCGGTGGGCGTACCACCTCGCTCAACGAGATGTATGAGAACTATCCGTCGGAGTACAGTCGGATGATCGATGCGATGAAGCCCAAGGGAGAAAAGAAACTGATGGCCTACGAGGAACGGCGCGACCTGTCTGCCAAACGGGTGATCGCCGCCATCTGCCAGTGGGTCGACAAATTGGGCTACAAGTTTCGTGACGACCGGCATAAGTTGATGTATGTGAAAGGCATCGCCTGTCGGGCGGCCAATTGCGGCAACTTCAACGCAATACCGGACGACAAACTGACAGCCATCTACAACCTCTATTGTAAGCGCAACAGCGTAGGCATAGAGGGTAACCCCGAACTGGACCACCCTGTCGGCAAAAACTAAGGAGCTATGGGTTACATTCCGATAAAGGACAAACTGGAAGAGATCGAGCGGCGTGGACGGCAGATCCGTCGCCGGCAGGAGAAACTGAAGGACGACGCAGCATTTCTTGCCGATATGCTGCTCACACGCGCCACATCCGACATGGAGGCACAGCGCCGCCTGCTTCGCGAATGGGAAGAGGAGATAGAGCAACTTGAACAGTCGCTCACCTTTCTCCGGAGCGAATACATGAAATACAAACATAAATCAAATTCATAATTCATAAATCAAAAAATCATGGAAGATTTAAGCAAACTGACAAGTAAAGATTTAGAAGCATTATTGGCAAAAAAGAGAGAAGAAGAACACCGCCAGGCGTTGGACAAACGCGCCGCCTATGAAGGCATCCGTGCTGAATTAGTACAGAAAGTTGAAAACAAAGTGCGTTCCGTGTGCGACGAAGTGAAAGGGCTGCACGCTTTTTGCGTGGATGAAATCGGAGCGTTCCGCCAAGTGCTCGCCGAGTACGGCCAGTTGCGCCGCGAGGGACAGATGTCGTTCACCGTCCAGGAGGGTTGCTTCCGTATCGAAGTGAGATCGAACAAAGTGAAACGTTTTGATGAGCGTGCCGATATCGCCGCTTCGCGCCTGATCGAGTTCCTGCAGCAGTGGATCGAGGGTAAGGATGCCGGAAGCGATGACCCGATGTACCAGTTGGCAATGACGCTTTTGGAGCGCAACAAGTATGGTGATCTCGACTATAAGTCGATCTCGAAACTCTACGAGTTGGAAGATAAGTTCGATGATCCCGAATATACCGCGATCATGAACCTTTTCAAGGAGTCACACCTGGTCGAAGGGACGGCGACCAACTTCTATTTCTTCGAGAAAGACAAGATGGGCGTATGGAAGAAACTCGAACCATCGTTCAACCGACTGTAAAACGGGTAAAATCCACTACCCTCACCCCCGGTCGCTGGATATACGTCTGCCCCTGTGGTTTCAGGTACACCGTCTGCCGGGTGGTGAGGACTTCGAGCAAGTGGATGGTCTATTGTTTTAAATGCAAACAACAAACAGGAAAATATTACAAAGTCATGGACGAACGATTGGAATTTGAAGAGAACTTCAATGGCAAGTTGAACTGCCGCTGTTTCACGACGATCCGTCTGCATCATCCGGTCAGGAATGCCATCGGGGCAGTGAAGCAAATCTATTTGAAGGGTATATGGAAAGGCAATGCGAAAATCTTGCAAGCCTCGACCATCACACTCGACCGTATCAACCTCCCGATGGCGAAGCTCGACTCAGGCCTCATGCCCGAAGAGTGCCGACGGCTGATCCGTAACCTCTATCGGAACCGCCCCGGCATCAACTGGGAGGCACAACAGTTGGACTACCTTCTTTTGGAGTATATCAACGAATCAAAAGAACCTAAATTATTTTAAGATGAAAAAGAAGAAACAATCCTGTGCCGCCAATCGGCACAAATGCCGCCCGGTCTTTCTGATCGAGCAGGAGCTGCGCGAGGCGATGAATGATGCCGCCTCCTGTCTCCGAAACCGGAACTACGCCCGCCATCAGCAGGCCATGCAGCGCATAGCACGTTTGAAAAAGGAGCTTGAAGACTCCCGGATCGACCAACAGTTCCACGACGACAACCGCAATATGGACCGGGCCGAACGGGCTTTTTTCGGCAAGATCCTGCACCTGTCGCTCAACGAAGCCGACCTGGCGATCTATCATATCGAGATGTTTTTTGCCTACTTCAGCGACCGGGGCTTCAAGCCCGTCCCCGAATGGGAACACCGCAAGGGAGAACTGATCCGTGCCATCAAGGCTTATCGTGAGTTCGTGAGGGTATTCTTCGAGGGAGCCGACCTGCGCGTCGGCAATGAGCTGAACTTCATGAAGCTCCTTGATCTGATCTCAGACCGCTGCTTCACCGACCGTGAACGGGTCTATTACGACAAGTATGAAATCAAGGCAGCCAATAAAATGGAGGACGGGGTATGATTATTGCAGTTGATTTTGACGGAACCCTCTCAATGGGGCCCTATCCTGAAATCGGGAATCCCAAACCATACGCGGTAGAGATGATGAACAAATTGAAGGACGATGGCCATTACATTATATTATGGACCTGTCGTCGGGGTGAGCGGCTGGAGGATGCTCTGAACTGGCTCTTGGAGCAAGGTATCCCCTTTGACCGCATCAATGCCCATGAACCGCAGAACCTCGCTCGCTATGGCGATGATCCCCGCAAGATTTATGCCCATTGCTACATCGATGACAAGCAGGTGGGCGGTCTGCCTACCTGGCCGGAGATTTATGAATATATAACGAATGAGGAAAAGAAATGGAAGGAGAATCTGAATAAAGTATAGGTATGAATAAAAAAATTTTTGGTTTAATAGGTCTGGCCGGTTACATATTGTTTCTTGCCGTCTTGGCTGCAGTGGCTTTTAAAATCAATTTTTGGCTTGGACTTCTTGTTATCTCTATCGAAATGATGGTTACATGTGCTATTGTAGTAAAAGACAATAAAAACTAACAACTAATAAAATGTGAGATATGGAAAACTGGAATAAAGCCGATAAAGATGGCAATATAGATGTACCGGACTACCTAATGCCTTTATTAGATAAAATAGGTATGCAACTTAGACTTCATACGATATCCGGGAAAAACGAAATTCAAACTGTGTGTGATATAGTTTATTTAGCGGAAAAATTCTTCACAGAACTAACGGCTAAAAAGAAAAAACAAGAGGAGTTGCGATACTCCTCTTGAAATTCAATCACCCCTATATATGTTTACATTCTGGTTTGTACCATTATTTATTACATAGATATTGATAATTTGGGGTTGTCTCTGAAATTTTTTGATAAACTCTGAAATTTTTTGTGATACGACCCCGATTAATAAACGTTTTATTAATTGGATCATATTAAAAAAATTAAAAAGTATTACGGCAAAAGTGCCTAACCAACTGACAGGACTCGAACCTGCGCTTTTATCAATAAAGATAATGTTCTACCATTTAACTACAATTGACTAGCGCAAATGTCTGTAATAAAAAATTAATGACCAAATTATTGAGATATAAAAAATCATGAAACTAACAAAAGAAGAAGACAAAGTTGTTTGCAAGTTCTTGAAGAATATTGCAGACGAAGGTGGAGAACAGTTATTAAAGCTGACTCAGTTCATGTTACTCCGATGGTCAGAAGAAGGCATTCGGATAAATGCCGGCGAAATTGCTTTAGCCCAGGTGATCAACCATGAAGGAGAACAATACAGTACCCGTATGGTTATTCAGTACTCAAAAGTTGGCGAGAAGACTTTGGAAGAACGGGCATATGAGATAGCAGACCGAATGATTTCTTCAGGATCAGATAATTGTGATATCCGAGAGGAGTTGAAGAAAGCCATATTAGCAGGATACAATTTGTATCATGAGGATTTCGACGATGAATGACGTAAAATAGGACTATCCTAAGATTGTCTTAGGGTAGTCCTAAGAATCAACGACATTTACACTTTTGGAAACGATATATTTCCTTCTGTACTAAATGTGGGTACCTTTTAGCATAAGCTAAATTTGAAAATTGGCCTTTGCCATTTTTACCAATTTTTCTCATTATAATAATTTTTGTATACATATGTTATATTGTCCTATTGTTTTGTAGGACAGTGTAAATATAGAAAGTGATTTTTATATGACAACAATCGGAGTAAGAATGTTTAATATATTCGCAATTGTGCGTGTAAGATTAAATATCCTCAAATATTATTTGATATTCCCAAATTAGAATTAAGAATTTATTAATCTGTCTCAGATTTGGTCATATAAAATATTACGAACATGAAAAAATTAAGCTATGAATATGTTTGAAGCTAAGACAAAGACTATCACGCGATGGGGACTTACTATCCGAGGTTCTGATGTGTATTTTCCTAAAAAGGAAACTGCTATAAAAATAGGGACGTTATCACTAAAGATGAATCCGGAAACAAAGATGTTTGAAGAATACCGACTTTGGGATATATCTTACGGTGATCCTCGTCTCATAGATGAACAAAGATTTGATAGGACAATATTAATTAAACAATAAAAAAAGATGAAGCAAATACCAATATCGAAAGATGAAATATCTTCCTTAGAAGCAATGAAAATATACATTTCAAACGAAATTCTCAATTTAGAAATTGAGGAGGATTCAGAGAAAGAAAAAGTTTTTTTGAAAATGGAATCAACTATTGATTCTATTATTAAAAAGTATAATTCATAACTAAAAATAAATGAGTCGAAATAGCTCATTTCACGAAAAATATAAATAACAATGGAAATAAAAGCGGTTTGCCCAAATCTTTCAAATCGTATATTCAATTTGTATATACAGCTTATTTTGTATAATTATGCAGTCAAGTCACAAAAGTGTGGGTTAAAGATGCTACTTTTGTAGTAAAAAGCGAATCGTTTATCTGCAGGGTATGGGGTATCATCGGAACACATTGAGAAGAATAAGGTTGGTCTGCGACATCGTCCGCGAGCATTATGAGCCGGGCAGGCGTGACCGCTGCTACAAGGAGGTATGGCGGCGTTACGTCTACCCAGTTTATCCGATGTGCTACCGTACGTTTCTGAACTACATAGGTGTGAACATCGAGCATGAGCAGAAAAAAAACGCCACCCGCCAGCTGACACTGTTTTAGATCCCGAATTGGGTTTCAAATGTCATGGCATATTCGCGGATACCGTCCTCACGCTCGTATCGGGAGATCGCCACCTGTTCGATCTCGTTGAACTGATCCCCCCCGAGCCCATAGAGCGTGTTACCGATCGCGTCCATCAAATCGATGATGGCAAACGCCCGTTTGCGATAGCTCTCCGGGGCTGCCATCGTTCCACTCACTGTCGGTGCATCTGCCACCCGTATTAGGATCTTCATCTTACCCCATCGTACATCGACCGTCTGGGTCTCGAAATCGATACTACTCGCGCTGATCAGCGCACAAGGGAACTTCACTGGCGGGGCTCCGTTGTAATAGTCCATCTGTCCCCAATCCTCGGCAATGTAGGCAAGCTCGGGTACTTTTGCCTGCAGCTCGCTCATGATCTGTAATAAAATCTCTTTCATTTTGAGTTTTTAAGTTTTTAAGTTTTTAAGTTTTTGAATTGAAACGTTGCAGTTCCTGGGCAATAACGCCCTGTTCCCGCTCGATACGCAGGCGGTTGCTCACCACCTCGGCCACTAACTCATGCACCCGGGGATGATCGCCCACGAAAGGACGGGCAGGGATCACAATGGTCCGTTTAATGCGTTTGGCCAAAGCCATCTGCCGAAACTTCTCATTCTTTGTCTCGTGGTATTGCGCCCACGCCCACCGGCGCATCTGCGTCGAGGGGACAAAGTCCTGTTTGATCCTTCCGCCATAGTTATGGATGCCGGCATAGGGCACACTGTTGCTGTAGATGAGCCGTGTTCCATCGATACGGCTCCTGAGTCCACGGCGCAGCGCGCCGGTACGGATCAGCATCGACCCGGTCGTAGGTTGATAGTTTGGGCTGAGCGGAGTCCATTTTCGGTCGAAAAAGGCTTTGCGCTCGAAGTTCAGGTCAAACTCCTCGGTAAGCTCCACCCGAATGTCTTTCATTATTTTTCTCAGCAGGCTGTTGTCCATATTCAAAAAAAGTTTTGTATGTTTGTGAAAAATCAAATGTTATGGAAAAAGACTGGAAACAAGTAGATCTCTCCAATGCAACTATTTTCGACTTAACGGATGATGAGGAAATGATCCGATTGGCAGAGGATTGCATCGAGGGAGAACCAACCCCCGAACGTGCAACCTATAATCTGTCTTATTCCCGTACTCACATCGTTGACTCAATGATTGCGTTTGCAGACATGACAGAAAACAAGCCTCTTTACCATGCAATTTTAGCAGCTAACCCAGACTACGAAGAGTTTGAAAGTTGCATCGTATTTGCTAAAACAGATGACTAACAAGGCTTGCAGCCAGCTTTTTCCCTATCTTTCCCTCACTGTTTTCTACCAAGGCTTTTACGAGCCCCTCTTTCTGTTTTGTGTAAGGTTCATTGATTAAATAGTCTTGAACAGACAAGACAACTTTCGCTTTGTCTAACCCATAATCATTGATAATTTTTTGATAGGCCAGCACCCATCTGTTGTAGCCTGTGTTGTCTCGATTTTCCATCAATTCTCTGTGCCCTAAATCACCTCCAAGAGCTTCGAAAAATTCCGTAAGCGTGTTGCGAGCAACAAACTCGTTGGCGGTTTCCATGTAACGCCTCTGAAGGGGCGTCATATAGATCATTCCTGGTTTGTTTTTGTTGTGAACAATCTCATGCCATAGCGTAGCCATAGATCGTTCTTGCACAAAAGAGTTCTCCTTTCCATTCTTCAGGTTGTTGACAGCATCGATGCAATCTTTTAATATAGGTTCAGAAAGCAAAATTGTCCCATTTATATCCGTCGCTCCGTTACGACGCGGATTTCTGTCTATCACAATCTGTTGAAGCGGACGAACAAACCAGTCTTCTTTGGCAACATCTGTTATCCTTTTTGCAAGCTCGTCGCTGTTTTTAATATCCGGACAGAAAGCCTTTTTTATTTTATTCATCAGCTTGTTTCGTAAAGATTCGCTTACCTCATAATAGGGATGATGCGGTGGGAAGATGACCTGCTGCTTGCCCGGATTGTAGCGGAAGATAGCCGCCTTGTTTACTCCGTTCTTGCCGGCCTGATAGGTCGCTTCGCGTCCCTGCTGGATGGCGGTGTTGCTGTCCGAACGGGGGTATTTCCCACGACGCACCTGCACCACCGTGCAACGGCATCGCCATCCATTCGGTGGGAAGAACTCATCCCAGAAGGGGTCGGAAGTCGGGAGCGTCACACGGTGGAGCACACGGTGCTCGTAGCGAACCCGGTCATCACCGGCCGTACGGTACTGCAGGTCGTAGTCGTCGCCATCCTGCTCGAAGTCGGCCCACTTGGCAGCCATCTCCGACGAAGCCTGGGCGAAGATATACTCAGCCTTCAGCCAATGGCGGTTATACTTCTCGTTGATGGCAGCAACATCCTTGTAAAAGCGGTCGAACGATTTCAGCAAGCCGTTTTTGTCACGCAACAGGTTGGCTGCCTCACGCAGCTCTCGGTAGGTCTTGAAGCCGCTGAAAACGAAGACATCCTCCCTCAGGTGCTGCGCCATCACTTCGGGTATCACGCCGCTTTCCAAGGCAGGCGAAATCGCTCCGGCAAAGATATCGGTGGTGGCATCCACCAAAGCACGTATCTTCGGATGCTGCATGCTCTCGTAGGTAAAACCTTGATTGCGGAAGATATGGCGCACCGCAGCTCGGAAGATCTCTTCATCCACCGTGGGGATGTTGTCATCCTCGCCTGCAGCCAGCTGGGTGAAGCCATCCCGGTAGAGGTGATTGATTTCAGCGGTCAGCCCCGAACGCCCCCCGGGGCCTACTCGAAAAAACCGTCACCCTCACCCGCCTTGTTTCTCGGTCCGGTCACCTCGATGCCGAATTTCTCTTTAATCCATTCCGGGTCCACCTTAAAATATTGCATCGCTTCAGAAGTCCGCTTCCACAGCTCCTTCGTGTCCTCTTCCGAATTGAAGCTAAAACGCATCCCTTGAGGCAGCAATCCCAATCGGTAGAGTGCAGGCAGTACCGTAGAGTTCATCCAATCTTCCACTTGTCGCTTGTCAGATGCTACATACTTCTCCAGCTGCTTCACGGCCACCTCTTCTTTCGAGCGGTTGCCATTTTTGGTATCCTGCCCAATCTGAGCACCACTGATCAGCATTGACATTTCTGAATTACAGAGAGCAATCAGATTGTTATAGACGTCGCCACTGGTGCTCACGCCGTTGGCAAACTCAAACTCCTCGGTAGTATCTATAATAAAGTAGGCAGCCGAACCCATATCGCGTAACATCTGCTCCGCCCGGTCAAGCATCTCCGGATCTTGCGTGTTGGTCTTGATATAGCGTGGCGGTATGCCATAGATTTCGCACAGTTCCGACCAGCAGCTATGGGCGAACTTTTTGAACAGCGCATGGGGCACTGCCTTATTCAACAGTCCGTAGTTGTTCGGATGCCCGAATTCTAAGATGTAAGTGCCAAACTCACGTAAATCCCGGTAATATTCCCCCTTATCGGCATTGCTGTCGTAGAGGAAGAAGCCCAGTTCCGGCACCACATTTTGCCGGGGAATCAAATTTACCTCCAGTTCATCACTGTCAGAAGCGGTAAACTCCACTAAAGAATGACCGTAAAAGAGGCTTTCCAGCATATAACGGACCAGGAGCGGAAACCACACCGCCTCGCTTAACAGACGGGTCGCCTCTTCATTGACTTTGTCCCCCTGGTCCTTCAGCGAAAACTCGGCGGCAAGCGTCCTGCCGATGCGCTGTTCGATCTGGCTGGTCAGGAGGGCATCCAACATCACGTCGGCATAGAGGTCCATCAGTTCCCGTCGGCGCGGCCGGTCTACGCTGTCGGCTTGGCGGAGTGCCCTGCGCCAGGTGTCGAGGTCACGACGTACCCTGCTGATCGCCTTGGGTGCTATTTTGCGTACCAACCCCTCACGCTGGCGGATCAGCGGGGCTGATTTGTTGTCTTTGCGGTTGTTCCGCTTGTTACGGTAATATCGGTTGTCTTTTGCCATTTTCGAAAAGCTTTTAAATCGTTTTTAAAAAGGATGTCCACCTGCCTACCAGGAGTGTGTGAATTTGGGTTGCGAGCCGAAGCGCACAGCCCCCACCGGGCTGCCCTCTTCCTGTTCGCGGAGCGGTAGCCCTGAAGGAATATCACCCTTCATCAGTTCTTTCAGATAGGCCATATCACGGTCGTAGGTCTCTTTCACCCGGCTGTAGAGGATATCCACATTGCATCGCCGGATCAGAAACCAGAGCGCGATGTTCTTGCAGATCTCCACCAGTTCGGCGTCGCGCTCTTCGCCCGTGGCACTGAAGATTTTCTGTACATCATACCTGCCGGACAACAACCGGCTCACCCGCTTCACGGCAGCAGCGATACACTGTTGCAGGATGGCTGGTGTATAGTCGGTGATCTCTTGCACCTGATAGTCGGCAACCACAGTTTCCATTTCATTCGTTTCGATAAACATATCATTATTGGGGTTATAGGGTTAATATTTACGGCTGGGCCGCTTGCCGACGCGGTAGGTCCCGGAGGATGCCATGCTGCGACGGTTGAGCAGGTAGACTGCCCCCTCCAAGGCATCGGGAGCATCGTCATGGACCTTGCTGCCCTTTTCAAACATTAAGAGCTGCTCCACGAGCTGCATCATGCCGGGCGAATCTTTTTCTTTCTCGTTGAAGATGATCAGTCCCCGCTCAAAGAGCGGCTGCATTGCCTCAATACGTGCAAACTTGTCGGGCTTCTTACGGGCATCACCCCGGATCGGGATTTGGTGGCCCATCGCTTCGCCCACCTTTTGGAACTCGTCCAGCATCAGATCCTGAATGAAGTTCGACTCCATGTAATAGAGTACCGGTACCCGGCCGTCGATGTAGTTGTCTATCTCGTAGTGCCATGCCACCATCGTGCTCACGGAGGTCTGATCGGCGTATGCCTTCAAGAGGTGATATACTCCCTCTTTGGTCTTGCCCAGCAGCATGGTTGCCTTGTAGTCGTTCTGCGTGGATGCCTTGAAAGAAGGGTCGGTATAACATACCAGACTGCGGTACTCTTTCAGTGGCAGCATCTTGCCATAGCGGATATGTTTGCGGAGGAACACCGCCCCTTCGTTGACGGGGTTGTTCATATACTCTTTTTGGAAACGACGCTCACCCATGTAGGTACGCAGTTTCACAATCTCCTCCCGGCTGTATTTCTCCGTCCACGAGGGCTGGCCGGATGCGTCGATGGCGTTGACCACCGTATGGTGTGTTTCCGGGCGCTGGGCGAAACGGCTCAGGATACTGTCCTTGCCGATCCGGTTCCCTACCAGTACAAACCGCCCGCGCCCCATATCCATCGCGCCGAGCAGAGCCGAGAGGCACCAGTCGAAAGCCTGCGACACACGCGCCTGGTTGCGTACCATCTCGTCGTCGTCGATATCATCGATTACGATATAGTCCGGACGCTGGCCACGGTTCTTGATTCCACGAGGCGATTGACCACGACCCAGCGCCATGAAGTACATTCCGTCGGCGGTCTTGAACTCGCCGGTACTCCAGCTGCCTTCGTCGATCTTGATGTTGAAATCGGATTTCAGCAGCGCATTGAACTCCAGTTCACACTGCAGGTCCGAGAGCAGGCGGTCGGCACTGTCTTCCGACTTCGATACAAGGACCATCACATGGATGGTACGCCTCTCCTGGATCATCAGCCAGATAGGTATCATTAGGGAGATATGGGTCGATTTGGCATGGCCACGCGCCCACTCGAATACGGCGCGGGTGTGAGGATGGGTTTTGAGCCAGCCTGCAGCTGACAATTGGAACTTACCACACTTCGTGATCTGTTTTGTTTCCGGATCGGTGCAAAGATGCGGAAAGTAGGTCTCCACAAAGTAGGCATAATCCCGTCGGGCATGATCGACCCGCTCTTCCCGTTCCTTGCTGGTATCGGTGAGGTGGAAATCATATGAGAGGATGAGCCGTTTTCGTTCTTCCCACTTTTGCCATTTCTCTTTAGATAGTCTGTTTTTAGCCATTGTTCATGCGCATTAATAGGTATTCATCCTGTTTCTTCGTCAGTAACTGCACAAACTCAGTGGTAATCTCCTGGTCGGTGGCACTCTTCTCGATCACCCAGTCACCGAAACGGGTCAGGATGTCGGCGATATCGTCGATGGTGCAACCGGTTTGCAGCTTCTTCAGCTGGTTGCTCGCTTTGCTGAACTCATCGGCATTGAACTCCTCGCCGCTATCGAGCATCTCGTTGAGCTTCATCAGCACCTTATTGATGATCTGGTCGCGGCTCACGGTGCGTGCCACCCGCTTCAACTCCCAGCCTCCCGTCTCTTTCCATTTCGACAGGGTCTGCTGGCTCACACCCACGCGCTCGGCGATTTCCTTCTGGGGCACCTTTTGCATGTACAGGAGGTAGGCGTATTCATACTTTTGCGGGTCTTTCACACGAATCCCCGCCTTTTCCTTGTCTTGTTTTTTTGCCATAACCGTTCTTTGTTTCGGACAAAGTTCAAACGAATTAAAGTGATTGAAAATAAAAGTGTAAGAATTTTCATCGCTGCTTTACAGGCTTTTGCCTTACCGGTAAGTTTGTCCTAAAAAAGTATCGCACCATGAACGAAGACGAATATGTATTAAATGATGAGAGCGTGGTAAACAGCCACGGTTTTGTCCTTCTCAACTCCGCCGGACGTTTCGAGCGTTACAACGCCAACCCGGTGATGCTGTTCAACCATGACGGTGCCAACCTGATCGGCCAGATGACCGGACTGAGGGTGGAGGGCACGAAACTGATCGGCAAGGCGGTGTATGACGAAGAAGACACCTTGGGGGCCAAATGCAAACGCCAGGCAAAGAAAGGAATCCTGAAAGGATGCAGCCCCGGGATCATCATCAACGCCGTGGAACTGCGCACGATGCCTGGTGGAGAAGAGCGCGTCACGGTGACCGACTGGGAGTTGTGCGAAACGAGCCTGGTAAGTGTCCCCAGTAACAGGAATGCCCTGCGCCTGTACAACAGACAGGGTGTGGAAATCCCCGACGACCAGGTAAAGCTGAGCATCGAGGCATTATTGAACGTAAACAAAAAAACAGAAGAAGAAATGAAAGAAATCATTTTGACCTCCGAAGCCTATGTGGCTTTGGGACTGAAGAGCAACGAAGCCGACGGCAAGTCCATCAGTGCTGCTATCATGGAGCTCCAGGCGCGTGTCGAGAAAGCCGAGAAGGAGTTGGAAGACCAGCGCAAGCTGAAAGCGAATGAATTGGTAGCATTGGCTATCAAGGATGGACGCATCACCGCCGACAAGAAAGAGGCATTTGAAAAATTGGCCTTGGCTGATTATGACACTGCCAAATCCACCTTGGAGGCAATTCCGGCGAAAGAATCGTTGGGTGCAAAGGTGACGCACTCCACCGGCAAAACAGCCATCGCCGACGAGCGCAAAGACTGGACCTACCTCAAATGGGCCAAGGAAGACCCCGAGGGTTTGAAGAAGATGAAGGCCGAAGATCCGGAAGCCTTCGAGGAACTTAAAAAACATATCCGATAACATTAAACATCAATAACTATGGCAATAGAAAAACAAATCTGGATCAGCATGCTGATGGAGGGATTCTACCCCGACCGCAGCTTCCTCGCCCGTTCGGTGGATATGACACCGATGGTGGAATATAACAAGATCAACCTTGCCGAAGCGGGTGTCGCCCCCGATGTGTTGGTCGATAATAAGGATTACCCCGTGCCGACCATGAGCCGCACGGATACGCCGCTCGAGCTGACGTTGCATACCTTCGACACGAAGAATACCGTAGTCCGCAACGTGGAAGAAATGGAAACGGCTTACGCAAAAATGGAGAGTGTAGTGCGCCAGCACCGCAACACCCTGCAGGCAAAAACGGCTGCCTATGCGGCTCATAACTGGGCACCGGCCAAGACTGCCGAACTGACACCGGCCAAAGCCACTGCAGCTCCGGGAAAAATATCTTTTGAGGACATCCTGAAGATGGATGCCTGGTTCCGTGGGCAGGATATCGACCCGGCTACACTTGTGGCAGTGTTGAATCCTTACCATCTTGCCGACCTGCAATTGGAGGACATGAAACTTTATAAGAATATGCTCGAAAGCAACCGCCTGTTCGGCTTCACAGTCTTCACCTTCTCGCAGCTGCCTTACTATAAGCAAGCCGACGGTACGAAGGTGGCGTTTGGCACGAAAGCGACCGAGGCCGACACCCAATGCTCGCTGTTTTACTCAGACCAGGAGGTAATGCGTGCCGATGGCGATATCGAAGTATTCGCGAAATACAAAGACCCAGGAGAACGCGGTGACGTGATCGGCTTCCAAAAACGATTCACCGCGCTGCCGATCCGCAAGAAGTACCAGGCTGTCATTTACAACAAAGCGGGAGCGTAATGGCTAAGCTCTTCTATCTTGTTATCCACTGCACCGCCACCCCTGCAGGCCGTGAAGTATCGGCGGAAGAGATCCGTCGTTGGCACACAGCCCCTCCAAATGAAGGAGGCCGCGGCTGGAAGCAGGTCGGTTATACCGACATGGTCCATCTGGACGGGACGGTGGAACGGCTGGTGGCAAACAACGAGGATGACGTGGTCGATCCGTGGGAGGTTACCAATGGGGCAAAAGGGTATAACCGGACAGCCCGGCACATTGTGTACGTCGGCGGGTGCGAGGCGCACAGCCAAAAGCCCGAGGACACCCGCACGCCTCGGCAGCTCTGGGCACTGGAGGCCTATGTGAAGGATTTCCACCAAAGGTTCCCCGATGTCCGGATTGTCGGTCACAACGAGCTGGCAGCAAAGGCCTGCCCGTCGTTTGACGTGCAAAAGTGGCTTAAACAAATAGGTATTAATCAATAAAACAATAAACGACATGAAACATTTAGACAAAACAGTATGTCTCCTGATCGCCCTGCTGGCGATGTCCATTCCTGTAATCGCACAAACGGCGGCAACAGTCCCGGAGGCGGAAACTCCCGTGTATGAAGACATCTTCGCTTCGCTGGCGGCGATCGTGGCCGGCG
This sequence comes from Parabacteroides sp. MSK.9.14, assembly GCF_019041495.1. Lineage (NCBI taxonomy): Bacteria > Pseudomonadati > Bacteroidota > Bacteroidia > Bacteroidales > Tannerellaceae > Parabacteroides > Parabacteroides sp. MSK.9.14. Next base: position 7,810 of record NZ_JAHPXO010000043.1, on the reverse strand, counting down.
TTCCGGTGATTGTGGAGGCAATCAGGGGTTTCTGGAAGGATATGCCGGGATGGGCTGGTATGGCACTCAACTGGGTGCTGGGTATCGGAATCTGTATGTTCGGCTGGTGGCAGGAATTAGGATTTCTCGCCGGGCTGGACTGGACGGTCGCCCTGATGTATGGCATCGGTGCTGGTATCGCCGCTTCGGGCTTTGCCGAAACCGGACTCATCCAATGGCTGATCTCGCTCTTCGCCCGCAAGAAGAAAAAAGCATGATGTATGGACTGGAGCGTATTCTTCGACTTTCTCGGTGCCGGCGGCGGGTTGATGGTCCTGCTCAAATGGCTGTCCGACCTGCCTTTTGTCCGGCTTCGGCTGAAGGGTGAACGGGAAGATGCGTTCCGGGAGATGCTTGAAAAGGATTCACGGCTAATCGACGAACTGCATGGAGAGGTCTTGCAACTCAAAGAAAGGTTTTATGCACAAGAGGCTTGCCTGGAAAAACTGGTGCTCTGCCCTCTGTACGACCGTTGCCCTGCTCGCCGGCTCGTGCAGGAGTATAAACGAAAGTACTACTATCCACCGGTTGGACAGTCTCGTGTGGGACAGAAAGGTAAGCGCTACCCCCGAGATAATCCCACCCGCCCGGGCGGCACTCAGTGTCCCGCTGGACAGCCTCCGTAAGCTGCCCGGCGGGGCAGCCTATACAGAGAGAAGCGGACAGGCGACCGTCAGCCTCACCTTCCGAGAGGGTGACGTGATCGCTTCCGCCCGCTGCGACAGTCTCGAGCGCCTGGTGTTTGAACTCGCAGAACAGCTTTATAGCCGAGGGGAACAGACGGAGCAAAAGGAAGAAAAGAAAGAGGCTCCCGTCGCCACCTTCGGCCAACGGCTCAAATGGTGTTCGAGCGGTGTTTTAATCGGATTTATTTTAACGGTAATCATTCAATTCATTTATAAGCTATGGCAGAAACGAAACAAAATATACGATCGGTTGGCTTGAAGGCCGCATTGTTCGGTGACGTAAATAAAGAAGGTGGTATGCCTGCCGAGATGAAACAATTGGCACGCACCATGAAAGGAACCGCCTCGTTCACCACCGAAGCTGATACCGTGACCAACTTCTATTGCGAGGAAGAACCGACCGTCCCGGTCGAAACGGTGGCTTCGGAAACCGGTTTGAAACAGGTCAAGCTCAACCTCATGGAATGGGATAACGATGTATTGGTAGAGGTTTTCGGCGGATCCATTGCCAAGGCACAGGAGGTGACCATCGAAGGCAAGAAATACACTGTCGACAAGTTTAAAGCGCCACGCGATGTAGTGCAGATCGAAAAGGCACTACGTGTCCTTACCAGATATAACGTGGTGATCGACATCCCCCGTGCGAAGATCCTCGCTCGGTTTATCTGGAATTTGGCAGCCGACCAGATCGCCCAGATCGAAATTACCGCAACCGCCATGAGTTCGGCAAGCGAAGAAGACGGGGCCTATGAGATCTACAAATTAGGAGAACCCACGGCATGACCCCGGTAGAAGCCATGGCCGCCGACGCCCTGTTGGACCGGCGGCTCAAAATCAACCTCCCTGCCCCGTGGCTGCTCCGGATCTTCGGGCGCAAGACGGTACCCATCCGGGTGAAGCTGCCCACGGCGGGCAGCCTTATCCGGATGTCATCGCTCTTCACGCGGATGGATATCGACCTGCAGCACCTGCATGACGGCAACTTCGGCAGCGTCTTGGAACAGATCGCCAAGCACGGCGTCACCACCTCACGGATCATCGCCTATGGTCTGCTGCGTGGCACATGGTCGGCACGATTGCTGAACCGTCCGCTCGCCTGGTATATCCGGCAACACATGCCGATGCAGGGATTGGCGGAATTGGCCAAGATCATCGTGCTGATGAGCACGAGCGAGGCTTTTGTGAGCATTATCGCATCGGTCGCTTCGCTGAACCTGATGAAGCCGACGGAGGCGAGCCAGCCGACAGAGACCGGGAGTTAAAGGAGGAGTATGATCCTCCCCATAGCCCGTTCGGACAGATCTACACCCTCGTGCAGCAGGGGGCAATCACGTATGATGAAATCATGAACCGTATCCCGTGGTGCGTCGTTTTGACCATGATCAGCGACCAGGGACGGATGCGGAAGAAAAAAGAAAGAGAAGAGGTACTCCAGAGCGAAGAGGAGGAGCTTGAATTTTTCGGATTAAAGTAGTAAAAGAGACAAATGGCACAGACAGATCCCGTATATATCACCTTTGAATTTCGTGGCGACATCGATAAAGAGGTCAATAAAGTGACGCTCGGTATCAAGGGGCTGCGCGACGAAGCGGCAACAACCTATAATAAGTTGATTGCCGACAGTTCGGCCGCCTACAACGCCATGAGCGCCGAGAGCCGCAAGCTCGCCACGACGATGCAGGAGAATATCAGCAGTCTGCGTTCGCTTTCCGCGATGCAGGAACAGCTGGACCGGGAGCTTGAGGCCGGGACCATAACCCTTTCGGGGTATACGCAGGCAAAAGCAGCCTTGGCGCTGCAGGAGAGCAACCTAAGAGTGGTGATCAGTCAGGGGATGCAGCAGCTGCAACAGCAGATGGCCACCGAACAGGAGGCGTCAGACAGCGTGATCGCCCTGACACGCAAGTTGCAGCAACTGACCGAGGCCTATTCCCGGCTTTCCAAAATGGACCGTGAAGGTTCGGCCGGAAAGGAAATTTTGGAACAGATCCAAAGCGTGGATAATGAACTGCAGACCGCGCAGACCCGTCTGTCGGCGTACAGCCGTACGGCCGGAACCGGTTTCAACAGCCTGCAGATGTCGATCCAGCAGGTGGCACGTGAGTTGCCCTCGCTCACCATGGGGGCGAACATGTTCTTTCTCGCCATCTCGAACAACTTACCTATCTTGGTCGATAACATCAACATGGCTCGCCGGGAGTATCAGGCAGCCATCAAGGCCGGACAGCAGGCCACGCCGGTCTGGAAACAGCTGCTCGGCGGGATCGTCAGCTGGCAGACGGCCCTCGTCGTCGGTATCACATTGCTGACCGTTTATGGCAAAGAGATTACTGCCTGGACCAAAAGTCTGTTCGGCGCCCGGCAGTCGCTTGCCGATGCCTTGGAAACGCTCGAGGAGTTTCAGGAGTCGGTCGCCAAAACATCCTCCACGACGCTCACACAACTGCAGAGAATGTCTGCCGAATGGGAGAAACTGGGCGACAACATCCAGGCGAAAGAACAATACCTCCTAAAGAACCGCACTGCCTTCGAGCACTTAGGTGTCTCGATCGGCAAGGTGACGGATGCCGAGAACCTGTTCAACCAAGGCAAGGAGGCGTTTGTCGCCTCGGTGATGGCGCGTGCCCGTGCCTCCGCCGCGATGACGCTCGCCACCGAGAAATACAACGAAGCGATCCGCAAGCAGCTGGAGGTGGACCGGATGGCTAATACGCAGAGCTATGCCATACAGGGTGGCCAGTTCGGGCAGACCACCTATGTGTCGGGTGAGAACCTTTCGAAAAAGAAGGCTCAGGCAGAAGCAGACAGCCTCTTCGACGAAGCCCGCAAAGTATTGGAAAGAGGGCTGGAATACAGCGAAGAGGAGCGCAAATCCTTGGAAACTGCCAATCTGAAGACTATCCATACCCTTGAGCAGGGAAGCGTGGAAGCGATCAAAGCATCCATCGCGGCAAAAGAAGCTGCCTTGGACAAACTGACCAACAAACAGGACTATGAAGCGGCCCTCAAGGAAATAGAGGCGGAAAAGAAGAAATTGGAAGCAATCATTGGCTCCACAGGAGGCAAAGTGGGCAAAGAACCGGCCCCGCTTGGATCGATTGCCTATTATAACGAATTGATCGCAAAGATGAAGAAGCTGCGCGATCTTGCCACAACGAACAAAGACCGTTCCGCCTTTGCCGAGCAGATCAAGGAATACGAAGAGAAGGTCGCGGAAATGGAGAACCAGATCATCATTTCCGGGAAAAAGATCGCCATGGAGACCCTGCAATCCTCACTCGAAGGAATCAAGGTCGATGTAAAGTTTGACAACCGCAACGTGTTGGAAAAGGCGTTCGGCAAGTTCGACACAAGCGACCTTGACCAGATGCAGGAGAAGATCGACAAGGAGCTTAACCGACCGATCAAGGAGGCTCGCGAGGGAATAGTCCTTCTGATCGACCAGTGGGACAGACTTTCGGATGCCGACCAGGCAAGCCTCTTGGCCGAGGAGTGCTATAAAGTGGCTGACGGCATCTCGATGGCTGCTGAAACTGCCGAGCTCTTCAACGAAGCGTTGGGAAGCTCCCTTGCCACTGTCGCCCAACTGGTGGGCAGCGTCGGCGATATGGCAGGCGGGATCGGCCGCATCATGAGCGGTGACCTCATCGGAGGGGCTTCGGGCATCATCGGAGGCATCACCGGCATCGTGGGCAGCTTTAAGAAAAGGGTCGAAGAAAACAAAAAGATATTGGCGGAATACCAACTGAATCTGGTCGAAACAGCCATGAAGGAGTTGGAGTATAACGCCATCCTACGCGAACGGCTACGCATCCAGCAGCAGATTGGCGAAACCTCGCTCGAATACTTCAACCGTCAGTCTCTCGAACTGAAGAACCAAGCCGGTCAGATAGAGAAAGAGTACAAACAGGTGTGGGAGAAATTGCAGCAGGAGCAGTATATCACAGCTACGCACTACAAGCATGGCACTTGGTTCCGCAAGGCGAAGACCTGGAACGATTACGACTCGCTCGCCGGCAAGACCTACGAAGAGATGGAATCGCTCTATACGCAGGACAAACTGACCGAATCAGCAAAAGTGCTTTTCGAACAACTACAGAAACTGAAGGACGAAGGAGAAGATGTCGCCGGAATGATCGATGACCTGAACGAAGAGATGAAGGAGGCTTTCACCGGAACGAATACGAACGCCATCGCCGACACCATCCTGCAGGGCTTTGCCGAGGGCAAACGCTCTGCCAAGGACTTTGCCGACGACTTCCAAAAGATGCTGAACGATGCAGTGCTGCAGGGGGTGAAGATGAAGGCACTGGAAGAACCGCTCCGCAAATGGTATGAATCCTTTGCCGCCGCCTCGCAAAACGGGCTGACCGCTGAAAGCATCGCCAGCCTGAAGGCACAGTATGACAAGATTATCGAGGATGCAGCCAAGCAGCTGGAGCAGATGGAACAGGTGACCGGCACGACTATCGGCGACGTGATCGACCGCACTTCTACGGCCAAAGACATAGCCTCGATGAGTCAGGACAGTGCCGACGAACTGAACGGCAATTTCTATGCCCTCCTGATCTATGCCGACCGCACTAATCAGGGGGTGACGAACATCCAAGGGCAGTTGGTAGAGGGATTGTCCCTACTGCAACGCATAGCAAGCAATACCGACCGTCTCGAAGCCATCGAGAAGGATATCCGGCAGACGCGCAGCTCGCTGCAGAATATCGAAAACCGTGGGTTAATACTGAGAAAGCAATGAACAACAACCTATACATAGATGATCTGAATGTGCTTGGCCGTTTCGGCTGCCGGGTGACGCGGGGAGGATATAACGACCTTCTCGCTTTCCCGGCAATGAAAGAGCCGGAGCGGAACGACTGGCCCGAAGAGGATGGCATTGAGGTGGATCTGAGCGACCCGAAGCTGCAGCCGCGAGAGATTGCCATCTCTTTCCTTTCGGATAGCAACTCGCAGGCTTCCGACCTGATCGCTTATCTCTCCGACAAGGGGCAGCACACGTTCCGCGTGCCCTCCTTGGGTAGGGAATGGCAGCTGCGCCTTGCCGACCACCCCGTGAACCGGGTTTATCCATCGGCAACCTCTTTTACCTTGAAGTTTGTCGAGGATCTTCCGGTGAGACCGACAGCCGATGTGTGTGATCCGGACGTATGGTTACCCGAAAGCCGCTACAAGCTGGATGGTAAACCGATAGGCAGATACGGCGTGTATGTCTATGAGAGCCGGAACGCCCTGCTGCGAAATCCGGCGGCAAAGGTGAACCTGCAGCGCAAGATTGCCTCCATTGACGGGCAAATCTACGATGCAGAACACTTGGTCTTCCAGCCGAAAGAGGTCACTTTTAAATGCTTTTTAAAAACTATTCGAAAAGATGCCTTTTGGCAGTGCTGGGATAGTTTTTTTGCCGACCTGATCGCTCCGGGCGAACGGAGGCTCTTTGTAGAAGAGATTGGCAAGTCCTATCCCTGCTACTACAAGAAGATGAGCAATTGCAAACTGCTTACGCTGGGCGAACCGATGGTGATGCAGTTTGATCTGACCTTGGTATTCACCTCGTTCAGACTCTTTGAAACCGATTATTTCTTGGCCACGGAAGATGACATGTTTATTGTCACGGAAGACGGCCTGAACTTTATAGATATGAAATAGGCAATGACAGGACAGGAACAAAGAATAAAAATCAGCGAGCTGCCCACCTCGGTCAGTTTCTCAGGGCTGTGGACGTTGGGTTACCAGATCGTTGACGGTAAGAAAACGAGCGTAAAAGTTTCATTGGATGAGATCGAGAAGGCGTATGAGGATGCAGTCGCGGCAGCTTCGGCTGCAGGAAAAGCCGCCATCAATGCCCTTTCTGCTGCCGCCCGTGCTGACTCGGCAGCCGGTAAAGCTGAAGGGATAAACGTCGCTATTTCTGAAGCCGAAAGCAAGCGCATAGAAGCTGAGACCGCCCGTAAAGAAGCCGAAACCGAACGTGCCCGGATAGAGAATTTACGCCAGGAAACGGAAAAACTTCGTGAAGCGAATGAGATTCAACGAATCGCCGACGAAAACACCCGAATCTCCAAAGAAAACGAACGGCACGCAGCCGAATCTCTCCGGATAGAAGAAGAATCGAAACGATCCACCGCCGAGGCCGCCCGATCCGAAGCCGAACAGGCACGATTCACCGAAGAGACGAAGCGAGCCGACAACGAAGCCAAACGCGTCGCCTCCGAAACCTTGCGTAACCAGTCCGAAACGAAACGCCAGGAAGCGGAAACTCTCCGCAACCAGGCTGAACAGGGACGTATTGCCCAAGAGACCGACCGCGATACAGCTGAACAGGAGCGCATTTCCAAGGAAAAGGAACGAGTCCAAACGGAACAGGAACGGATTTCAGCCGAAACAATCCGTGCCGAAAAAGAAAAAGCCCGTATCATCGAAGAACAACTTCGGGAAACATCGGAATCAACCCGCCAGGCAAACGAAACAACCCGTCAGGCACAGGAAGAACAACGGGAACAGATGACAGCCCAGGTTATCCTTGATGCTGAACAGGCAACCGGCAAGGCCAACACAGCCGCCGACCGCGCCAATCGTGCAGCCGAAGCCGCCGAAGGAGTCATCAGTGGACTGCAACCCGACTGGAACGTTACCGATCCTGTCAATAAGAACTACATCAAGAACAAACCGGAGATCCCGACGTTGGAGGCTATCCCGGACGAAAAGACATTGAGCTATGTCAATACTGACGGTACAACCATCAACTTTCGTATCGGCGATGAAGTGCGTGTAACGGAAGATGGAGAATATGTGTTCTACCGGCTTTATGATCTTGCCGGGGGAAAAGCCTCGTGGCAGGAATCCGGCAGCGGTATAGCCTTGCCCGGTAATGTTTATCTGACAGGAGCCAATTATTACAACGAATCAGTACGAACGATAAAACAAGGATATTTAAGCAATGAGTAAGAAAGGTGCATTTATTTATCAACAGATCGAACTGACGACGGCTGAATGGGCCGATAACGTAACCGTCTACCCTGCATCAGTCTGGTTATTTGAACGTTTGGAAAACGGTAAATTCAACATGAAGC
>NZ_JAHPXO010000042.1:0-38226 GCF_019041495.1 Parabacteroides sp. MSK.9.14 | reverse complement strand
ATTTGAAAGAGATCGCTGACATATGCGGTATCAATAAACCACTGAGCACGCATGTGGCCAGGCATACATTCGCGACCGTCGCGCTGGCCAACAGGGTTTCAATGGAATCCGTTGCGAAAATGCTCGGGCATACAGACATCAGGACAACCAAAATATACGCGAGGGTTTTGGACAAGACCGTTTCCGAAGAAATGAAAGGGATGAGAAGCAAATTCGTGGTCTGATAAGGACTGGAAAACAATCAGACCATACTTGAAGCCACCTGATTCCAAATGAAACTATCCCATAAAATGATTTCACTTGAGATTAGGTGGCATATCAACAAGATATGAGTATCGGTTTAGCATTTGAATCCGAGACTTCATCAAATACCATCTCTGTTCCTTATCCTGCATTTATGTTTGGAAAATTTGGTAATCATGTCATTCGTGCTGTGATTAACCGTTTTGATACTTTTAAGTTCTCAAATCTTAAAGATTCTTATTCCAATTTGGAGTCTATTAAGAACTTTATCAAGGGTTACTCATATTTAGCGGGAATCAATATTCTGGTATATGCCAAACAAGAAGTGTTGGATGATCTGACGCAGAAAGAGAAACTTTTTTGTGCAATATAGGTTCTCCATCAGATAGAACCATTGTTGTCAAAAGGCGGTATCGGATAAGGAACAAAGCTTTTCCGTCCGAAACAGATACAAGAAGTCTCTGTGAACGTACACAAAAATTATTACTTAACAGTTAAAGAATTGGTAAGTCTATGTTGGAAACAGAGAATATGTATCTGTGTATGGACCTCTCAAAAGCCGATTGGCACTCTTACGAGGATAGTTTTGGAACATTGGAAGAGAAGCGCCTTATCAGATATATTGAGTCAATATATCCAAAACTCACAAAGAAATACCACAACATATCCTTACTCCGTAATGAACAGGATTTGAATGGGAAGAATATGGAAGAAATACTATTTGACAGATAGTTATGCAAATCTGTGAGATTCGACATTTTGTATATACAATTTGGAAACCATCCAGTTTCTCCGTTCTGCTCAGATTCTCATATTCAAATCCTTGTATATAAAAATATGAGAAAAAGTCTAAAAATGATTTTTATTTGGCAGACGCATCTATATCCAGGCTATTCAGGTAATCCGCTACAAGCCGCTCGAGTTGTCCTCGTCTGAAATCAAACCATTTCTGACGGTATTCGCTTCCATCAATGACATATTTGAAATTTCTGAATGGCTTCCGTCCCGATACGGCTTTCCGCAACCTCTCTTTTATTCCGGCATCATCCGGTATGCAATCCCGAATGAAACGCTCCATGATCCCGAAGGACTCTCCCGGCTCCGGCGGGTCAATGCGGACGCAGTTCTCCCAACGCTCCACCTTCCTGTAAACTTCCTGATAATATTTGTCAAAATCTCCACACTCATAAGAACCGTATGAAGCTCCCGGCACGCTTTCGGTTTCCAAAGTGTCCGGATTCAAGAAACAGACCATTCCCATGCCCGTTTCTTCGGCGATGCCACTGATTACCTCTACCGGATATTTCGAATATTCTTCCATTTCCCGTCTGCTTTCTAAAATGTAATAAGCACTCACGAAAATACATCATGAGGTGGAAATAACAAAAGCTTTTACGAATAAATGTAACGCAATCTGTCATCCTCATTTCTTGCGGCAAAGAAAGTTGTTTTTCAGGTCGGTCCCGCAAGGCGGCCCTGCGGGCTGGTTGCTCGTGAAAAAATCTTCCTCACGCTTTGCGTGAGCGTATTTTTTCACGGCAAGCCTTGCCGGAGACCGCCGAAAAACAAACTGGAGGAAGCACAAGAAATAAGAATGCCTACCCGTGTAGGCCATGTATAACTCAAAAAAATATAAGGCTATGGCAGACAAGAGCACAGAAAAAGAAAGACTGTTCAACGAATGGTTCACTAAATCCTATGACAGACTGAGAGGGACGTTACGCCGGTACGGAATGCTGGACGAGGATAATTTCCATGACACCTACCTTTTCGTAAGGAAGCAGGTGCTAGTCCCCGGAAAGGACATAACGGATTATGACGCGTATTTTGTCGGATGCTACAAAAAAGCGGCTCTGGTAAAGATAAAAAGAGAGAACCGGTATGCCCATCCTGAAGACGATTTTTTCCTCAGATGCGGTGAGGAGGCGGAGTTTCTTTCCACGGACGACCTGAACGGATGTGAGAGGCTGGTAAGGGACATACTCCGCTTTATCCGGCAGAAATTCTCTTATGACGAATACCGGATGTTCATGCTCCGGTTCTACGAGGCCAGTTTCTCTTTCAAGGCACTGGCGGAATGCATGGGCATCTCAGCTATGGCAATATCACAGAAAGTATGCGCCATAGTGGAAGCGGTGCGCTCGCATAGGAGTTTTGCGTGGAGGAGCCAGATGCTGGTAATTGAAGGAGCGATATCCTGAACGGAAGTCATTTATCACCATTATAAAAGGAAAGGACTATGGCACTTATCGTATATAACAAGGAGAATTCCCGTCCGCAGGAAGTCACATACAAGGGCAAGCGGACCATCAATCTGGACAGCAGGGGAACTGTCTATCTATCAAAGATGATGTCAATTGAACTGGGTGTTCTTGGCGGAGGCCGGGTAAGCTTTGCGCATGATGACGAGACGGGGGACTGGTACATCTGCCGTACCACCGATGATGACGGGTTCATCGTATGGAAGGACAAAAGATGTGCAAGATTCTCTGCGGGGTTTATCGTGCACAGGCTCATGCGGCAGGCGAAGGTGGAGCGGAAAAGCGTACAGTTCATGATGGCGAAGACACCCATGGAGGTGAACGGAACGGTCTATTACAAGATACTGCTCTCGAATCCGATTTTAAGATAGGCTGTACATAAAATAAATATACACCAAGGAGTGTCTGACCGGGTATAGACCCGCTGGACGCCCCTTTCTTTTTGTCACACTCCATTGGCGGGACGAACAGGTTCCCATGTCTTTTCGTCTGTCATTCCCATCGTTCCACGTGTCAGCGTGAGTTCCGTGTACCGGTACGGACCATCTCGTCAAGCACATCCCCATGCTCGTCCAGATGACGGTTGAGCACATTGTCAAGGAATGCCGGTACGGTCATGCCCTCGCTGAGCAGGGGGAGTATGCGTGCCAGTCTGCGGTAGGTCTCATAACTGATATAGGTCTGCTTGCGGTGGACGTACTCCCTGCGGCTGAGATAGTCGGCACGATATGTCTTCATCCTTTCCGCAAGGGAGGTCCCTGACCGGACAGCGGGCTTGTGGAAAACGGTCGGCTTTTCTGTCCTGCCATCGGGTATGGATACAGACTCCTTCCCTTCCTTTCCCCTGTCTTCCTCTTTCTCTATCCCGTCCGGATGCGTCTTCGGACATCCGTCGGCATCGGTCTCGTGCGCCATGATCTCTTTCAGGCGTTCCTCATTCACGTTCATAAATTCCTTTCTTCTCATGCCTTTTGCCTGTCAGGATGGATAATGCATTCTATCTCTCCGGCCAGCGTATCAAGACCGCTGCCTTTCAGCAATTTCCCGGAAGGAGGGAAAAGCGTACTTCTGAAAAGGATCCGCTCCTCGGGGGAGGTTTCCCTGCCATAGCGCTCCATATCCGGTATGACCGTATCGAGAGCCTTCAATCCCAGTTCCTTGAAAAGAAGTCCGTACTGATAGGACAGCCTTTTGGATACACGCCCGTCCATCCGGTTCCAGAACATACGGATTTCCTTCAAGGGCATGTCCGGATTCTGCTGTATGAAGTCTTTCAGGGCCAATAAGAAGGAAAGGCTGCTTTGCATCACCATACGGTCCTGTATGATCGGGGTGAACACATAGTCCATATTGACAATCGTCTTAATGACTCCAGGCGAGTTCACCGTTCCCGGAAGATCAAAAAAGAGAATGTCACACCCACCTGTCAAGGGAAGTGCCGTCTTCAGTTCCTTGCCCGGAACGCTGGTAAGGACAGGATACGCCTTTTTGCCCGTCCGGTCGAACTGTCCGCACAACATACGCTGGAGATTCACGTTCTTTTCCACATTTTGGGTATCCCGACTGCGCAGCGCCTTGATACTGAACTGGGGATAGTCACAGTCCACGACCGCGACATTATATCCCATTACGTAATGAAAATAACCGGCAAGAAGCACCGTCATGGTGGACTTGCCCACGCCGCCTTTCTGACTGCTCATGGCGACAAAGACACATCGTTTGCTCATAGGCTTCCGAATGATTGGTTAATAATCGTTTTGTTGTCCCGTCCTTTTTTAATCACGCCGGCTCCTTGTACCGATGGTTTCCCATATCATGAAACTGTCATGTCATCTCGAAAACATTCCCGCCCCGCCGGTCCAAAGCCGTGCCGGAAGAATGCAGGAAGGCTGTCTGCCGGTACCGTACCATTTTCACGGGGTCCCGACATTTCCGGAGCTTGTCATGAGAAACTCTCATACTTGCAATACGATCTTCCATTTTCCTCTTGACATATTGACATAACATCATGATGGAATGTCAATAGCAGGAACTGTCGGAGCGCCGACATGGGGATATTCCGGTGACCGGGCATGACACCGTTTTTATATCCCGTTGCAAAAGTATGGCAGATGCCGCCAAATCCGGCTTTGGTGACATCAGATGTCATCAGATGTCACCAGATGTCCGGATACTAACAGATAACCAAGCGGTTATACTTCTCTTTAAAAGCGGGTATTGAAACAAAATTTGATCAGAAAAAAACTCTTTTTGTGTAAACGTTGCATGGCAATCCGAATTTATGAGGATTCTCTGTTCAAGCGAACAGAGCAAGTTGTGTCCTTGTCCGACAAAAGACTTTTGTCGGACAAGGACCAACTTGCCCGCCCCAAGGGCGGGAGAATCCGCTCCAAAGTCGCGGATTCTAGAAGAAAAAGTACAAACCAAAAATCTCATGTGTATGGAGAAAACAACAGGGATAAGGACGGGTAGAAAGCCCCAAAAAGATCCGGTAGACAAAAGTACAGTTTCCGACTGAATGCCGAAAAGAACATAGGAAATCCGTTTGATCGTAGATTTGTTCCGTGACCGAATATAAAAAGCCGATATCCTGCAAGATTGACTTGTTATGAGATATCGGCTTGAAAAAGAATGTATTTTATGAAAAAAGTCACCAATAATCCCATTCCAGTTTGTCTGTGTGGAACTGGAATAGGCATGAGAAGATCCATACACTTTTTCCGGAACAGCCTGTTTCCCATTATCCACTATAATAGCAATATCATGAGATCCGGGAGATAAATAAGAAGACAACTCATATTGTTGGGCTGTAGAAATATTACTATTAGTTCCAACCTCTTTCCCATCAATCCAAACGGTCGTTGGCTTAGTCCGTTCCATTATCAAACGGATACATGTACCTCTCCACTCCTCCGGTATACATACAGTCTTGTGTACAGTGCTATTTCTTCAAACACATACTCTTTAGAAAGAGCTGTAGTCTGACCGTATCTGTATTATAAATACCCTTTCTTTCATAACCGGTAGTACATGGCAGGAATAAAGAATCGGGACAACCAACCAGAAATAATCCCTGTTGCTGCTGTATCCAACTGTACCCCACAATTCCCGCTTAAAAGTATCCGATTTCAAGAATCAGAGCGAAATTGTTGAGTACAAGCTAATAGAAATCCAATAATTGACAATAAGACAATATGTTTAATCAAACACTTCATTCTTTTAGAGTTTCCAATTACATATTTTATGATACATATTTCACCCAAGTCAATCCTCAATGATCAGGCGAAGCCCCACATTATTGACACGCTGCCAGGGCAGATAAACACGGCGGGCAGTTGCTGTAGCATCTTTCGGACGGTCTATCCATGAACCGCCACGGGCCACGACCTGACGGGTATCAGCTGTCGCCTGGGCTTTTTCACTGTAAGGATAAGGAGCATACAGTGAACGAGTCCATTCCTGCAGGTTACCATGCATGTTGATCAGCCCGAACGGGTTCGGCCTGTAGTTATATCCATCGGACGGTATCATCATACCGTCATTGACCGTCTCAACTTTCGGCAGATAATTGTAATACGGGAACCAGGGATTATCCTTTGCCATCGGCTGCGGATCGATACCTGTTACCGCCATTTTTTCCAACTGGACATCCGCTAGGTTTTCATACGAGCCAAAGTTGGCATCCATCGCACCATACCAAAACGGCTGGTCGCTACCACCACGACAGGCCCACTCCCACTGCACTTCTGTCGGAAGCGTCACCTTCAATCCGGTCTTTTCCGAAAGTATATCGCAATACTTCATAGCTTCTTCATAGCTGACACGGATAACCGGCTGGTTCGGTTTATTGGCCGGATAACCGGGAGTTGTATGATCCTTCCAGAACTGTGCATAGATACGACTGTCATGCTCCGGAACCAACGCATTATACTGTTCGTTGGTCAACTCTTTTTCCGACATCCAGAAACCCTTTTTTACTTCGGCCTTGAATGCAGGGGCTTGATCCGGATAAGCATCATTCGTTCCCATTACAAACTTGCCTGCCGGTACACGTACGAAAGTGATCTTTACACCATCAGCCACTTCCACATCTTTCCGAAGTCCTGTTTCCTTTGATAACAGATTCTGAATATCTTCAGCCGTCAACGGCCATCTTTTCATCTTTACCGCTTTATGTTTTGCCGAAGTCACCTTTTCCGGCATTGCCGGACAGATTTCTCCTTTACCTTTCAGATAAGAAGCATAATCGGCCAACTCTTTACGCCAATCCACACCGGCATTGCCATATTTATCAGCCAGCTCCTTACGACGTGTATATTGGTCGTAACCATTCAACAGATCTGCATCGAATGTACCACGGCCCGGTGCATTCATATCAATCCACATAACCAGATGCTCCCATTCGTTGTCGGTCAGCTTCACATTATGATGTCCACGTTCCAACATACGAACAATCTCACTGGTAGAAGCATGGTACTCATACGGGCTCATGACATACATATCCGCTTCCGGCCCTTGGCGGTTCACATACGGATGGAAAGCCAGATAACTCTTCTGGAAATAACGTGTACCGCTCCAGTCGGTAATACCTACGGATGTCGTATCCTTGAAGTTCGGACGTTCCGGTTTGCTTCCATCGTGGCAAGCCACACAAGCACGATCAAGAATGGGTTGAATCTCATAAGCGAAAGTATAAGGGCGAACGCCGCCTTCCGCTATTTTCAATTCATGAGGTTGACGGGTAGAAGCCTGCACGCGTTTCGGAACAGGAATGGTATTCTGGTCTTCATGGCAACCGACACACGAAACGACTTCGCCCGGCATACCGGTCAGCCAGCTACGCATCCATTGTACGGCACGTCCGTTTTTATCCAACGGTTGCAAAGAAACAGGTGTATTGGCTGGAATCTTAAAGATAGCAGAGCCGTCTTTCTCCACAGGAACTGTACCCAGCAAACGCTTGATATCCCATCCTGCCTGGATACCGTGGTTATAATGATCGGATAATGTCCGGCGATACGCATACTCGTATGCATACACACGGAACGACTTGATCTCTCCACGCGGAACGCCTCTTAAGCCTTCGCCTTCATAGACATCCTGGATAAAGACAGTCGCTTCCTTTTCATTCGGTTTGATACGATCTGGGATTGCCGGAGGTATAGGAGTACTTTTCACCGGAACAGAATAGATCATACCGGCATCGTCGGCATTAGCAACCAATGTTAGGTTATCATAAATATCCACCAGGTAAATTCCCCAACGACTGTACGGAGACAGTTTGGCTGTTACCAAGAAAGTTTCGTCCGTCAGCGGATACGGTTTAATAAACTGCGGCCATACGCCGTTCACCAGTTCATCTTTTACTTCCGGAATGATCGGACGACCACGGAAAGGCAATTCCTGAATCATTCCTTTTTCTTCCTTACGGCTCTTTGCCGGATCAAAAATCATCAGACGACCGGAACGGGCCACTCCATGATGACCGGAGATAACTCCGACGAAACGGTTGGTATGCTTCGGTAACGGCTGCACATCGAAAATACTGTTCGGAAACATGGAACCGCTACCATACAGCGACTTCTGTTCGGTTCCGTCCGGATTCATGTGCATCACGATACGAGAGAAATAATGTGTCAGGTCGGTATACTCCCAACGGACATACATTACTTTTCCGTTTGCCATCACTACCGGATGCCAATTCGCATCCTGATCGAAAGTCAGACGGCGCAGGTAACCGTTACTGGGGTCATACAGAACCATATTACCAACCGCATCACTACCGTTTACACAAGGTACGCCTTGATAACCGATATTGGAGATCGCCAGCATACGTCCGTCAGGCAGATAGGTTCCATCGAAGAACTCCAGATCCGGTTCCGGGATATTGGTAACCTGCTTAGCCTCTCCGTTGTTGATATCCAATTCATGTACCTGCCATCTCCTTGTCGTATCCAAAGCGGTAAACATCAAACGTTTTCCGTCCCAGTTCAATACCAAGTCGGTAACGGAAGAACCGTCCACAGCCGGTTTATAAAGTACTTTCTCGCTCAATTCGCCACTTTGCAAGCCCGACAATTCAACCAGTTGAGCCTTAAAGTTCTTACGGCTGGCAGAACTTAGGTTCGACCAGTTGTTCGGCTGAATCCCCAGACTGCCCGCTCCAACGAAATTAGCTCTTTCGCCCAGATCGAACTTAACCGTCAACATTTTGTCGACATTCACATCCGGACTCATCAGCATCAACTTTCGTTTTAAAGTCAATGTTTTATTTGCCTTGTCGATAGCCTGAGCATCTCCGGTATAAATACCATCAAAACCACCAGCCAGCAACGACTTCAATTCACCGAAACGTTTATCCGCCAATACTGCATCAAATCCAGAACTTTTTTTCATGATACCTAAAGCCTCCTGAATAGCTTCCGGCTTCATCCATTCCAGTTCAGCCTGTATCTCCAAAACAGACAGTAAGCGGACTGTCAGATCTTTATATGCTGCCATCCGTTTGGATAGACTCGACTGAACAGCAGCCTTGTCCAGTTCGGTCTGAAAATAAGAGTCGTTCTTTAACTCTTTCATCATAGCAACCAGTTCCTTTTGGGTCCTGTCAAGCTGTTCAGAGGTAACTTCCTCCTTTATCTCACAACTGGGTTGTGCGGATAATGTACCTCCACTCAACAAACTGAAGGTCACACATCCTGTAATCAATAACTTCTTCCACATAGATGTTTATTTAATAACAAATTCGTCCATCGCTTTCCCATCCAGATACTCTTCATCCTGCGAAGCATACAGACCATCCATGATATAATCCACCTGCGGGAATGCAGCCAGTATTTTACGGATAAGTGTTGCTTTATCGGATTTATATATCGGAGCATTGGTATTCCACAATTGATCATGAATATCCTTTTCCGGTGCAGAAATGAGGATTTCTTTGATCTCCATCTGCTTCAGACGATTCAAATCGGCATCCAGACTGACCTCGTTATTCAACAGCAACGACAGGGCCGGAGCTAATGTAAAGTTCGGGCGGTTCACCTCCCCGACCAGTTTCTGAAGCCCCTCTATCGTATCAGGCGTACGGCCGACAGACTGTCTCAGCAACAAACGGATATTTTTCTTTGCCGCATAATCAGATAATACCTGGAAGGATTCTTTCAGCGAAGCATAAAACTGTTCCATCGTATAATTATTTTCGATGGTCCGCTGGGTAGAAATCAACAATTCGTCAGCACCTAGTATTTCCATCTTATCGATAACTCCTTTCATCGCCTCCATACTCTTCTGATAGAAAGGAGGATCATTATTTACAATTCTCAAATCCGGATACAGGTTCAGCCCCGAAGTCAGGTCGACCGTCATTTTCAGTTTCTGCCGTCCCAGCCAGCCGGCCTCCTGTTTCAAAGTCTCTTTTTCCCGGTTATGCAGATAACGCCAGTCGATCACGACACGGTCATAATGTTCGAAGAATGTCGGGCGTGAAAGGATTTCTTCCTTTACATCCTGGATATTACGCAGTACAAGCGCCCGTCCGATCGTATTCGCTACTGGAGTACTTTCCGGCATAACTGTCACGTCTGCCTTATTATCCAGGCAGACGCGGAAAATACGGACATTTCCACCAGCTATCGTATGGGCTGTGTTTTTACCAAACGATGTGTTCAGCATCACCTTAGGTGCATAGCCTACTGCCTGCATCTCCGAGCAATCGGTCGGTAATTCTTTGATATAAACTATTTTTCCCGCCTTTGTTCCGATCGAAAACTCTTTCGGTTCCCAAGACTCATTGGAGATCAGAACCGTATATTCGCCGTTTCCTCTCGTACAGGTCACAAGACTTAACTCCGGATTGGTTTCAAACAGTTGCACAGAAGTAAAAATATCTTCCATCAGTGCTTTCGTATGGTTCAGTATTGGATAAGGTTTATCCAACGGCTTTTCTTCCATCACCTTTACAGGCAATTCACATTGCGGTTGCTCTGTAACGCCATACGGAGAAGCGAGAACTGTCACTTTCCCTTTGCCTGCATTCAATTCGATGGCAGCCGGAAATTCATTACTTTTTTGCAATACAGTAGCGGAAGCCGGATAGATTAATTCGGCTAATGTGTAAGGAGCACGCTCCTTGAATGACTCACCTTTATATGTAATCGGTGCAGTACATACCTTTGTCTTTTCTCCGGTACGGATACCGGCTATTCCATCCGGCATGTTCTTCAATGAACCAGCCGTAATGACCAGATGACCACCAGCGTGTATATAGGCATTCAGTTTATCATTAATCTCCTGCCCCGGATGCAGTTCATCGGCAATGACCAATACCGGATATTGTTTCAATACCCACAGCGGGGCATCACTCATCAGACAGTCAGCAATATCTCCGTAAGGGTTCGGAGTGATAAACCCTCTTTCATCTTTATAATAGGAAGCATCCTGATAACCCGGATACAAAACATCAAGCATTCCGTCCGTCAGATAATCCGGCAACTCATACGGCAGATTCCCCCATACTTTATAAGCCTGTCTGGAATATAGATGACGCGGGAAAGACCAGCCGGAAAAGAAATCGGTCATCAATGCTACCGGTGTGTACATCACACCCGGATCACCGTATTTATCTACCCATTTAACCGCACTCTGCTGTATCTTTCCGATGGGACTCAGCTTCTTATCATCTATCCGCATGGACCCTTCAAAACCGACAGCCACACAATCGTACATCAAATGAGTATAGATCAACCGTT
The DNA here is from genome assembly GCF_019041495.1 of Parabacteroides sp. MSK.9.14. Taxonomy (NCBI): domain Bacteria; kingdom Pseudomonadati; phylum Bacteroidota; class Bacteroidia; order Bacteroidales; family Tannerellaceae; genus Parabacteroides; species Parabacteroides sp. MSK.9.14. The sequence continues at coordinate 26,975 of NZ_JAHPXO010000042.1, read as the reverse complement.
TCAGCAATCCGAGAGAGGTTCCCTTCAGCGGACCTCCGCTATTGTAATCATTATCGATACCTTCCGCATTCGAATCGTACGATTTCCATCCCCAACGATTCCATACGGAAGCATTTCCGAACCAGTTTACACCATACTGTTTCCCGGCTCCACGGATAAATGAATAATAGATCTGTGAGTTAGGCAAACCCTGCGCCGTTTCAGCTCCGATCAGGGTATAAACGCCTTCTTTCAGAAAATAATGTCCGAAGTTCAGAGAAACAAGCGTCGCCATTTTGTTTCCCAACTGATCGCCCATTTCCTGAAAATGACGCTGGAAATTAAAATATTGTTGTTTGCGATCTGCCCCTAAAGGATACATACGGGGAGCAAAACTACCGACATAACGCCCATCCTGTTCACCGTTATCCATGCCCAGCCAATGGTCGCCCAGTTCTTTCTCGAAAAGATCGAGTACGCCGTCCGGGATAACGAACTGGGTCCAGTACCCACCAGGACCAGAACCGGGAATATATCCCCAAAGGTCGAACAGATACAGGTTTCTTCTCTTTATCTCGGCAACGACCTCTTTCAGATTATCCTGAAAAACCAGCGGATAGGAAACCCACAGGATATCCCCTAGTTTATCTTTCACCACCCATTGATCGAGCTTTTGCTTGTAATCTCCGGAGAGATCACGAAGGGCTATAAACTGAATTTTGTTATTAAAGAAAGAGGCATCCGGCGATTTCACATGATGACGTTGATAATCGGGATGATGGGACGGGGGCATTTGATAGGGATACAGCTTAATACTGTTCTGTGCAAACGGTCGGTCAGGATACAACAATCCCAACGAAACAATAAGTATAAAAATCTTTTTCATAAATATTTATTATTGTTGTTACATTAACATAAAGACAACTGATAAACCGATTATCTTTTATCACAACAAAGTTTTGTTTACTTTTTGCAAATCAGCATCTTTTCGTCCATAAAAAAGTTTATAAACGAAATAAATATATATATTTTCAAATATAGATCTATAAAACTGTTCAAATCAGATTAATCCAAAGAAGTCGATAAGTATTCTTTTAGAACCAAACGAAGTTGCGCTAACGCCTTCTTCTGATACAGTTTTACAGTATTAATAGAAATACCCATTTCTTCCGAAATCTCGGCATAGGTCAAATTTTTATATCGGCTCAGTTCAAAAACCCTTTTATACTGGGAAGGTAGTTCTTTCACTGCTTTATCAACCCGCTCTATCAACTCCCTAGAAAGAACGTAATCGAGGGGAGATTCATCCAGAGAAAACAAAGTACTCCTTTCTACAACAGTATCATCCAACTCCACATATTCAGGTTGATTTTGCCTAAGGTATGACAAGCACGCATTATGAACAGCCCTGACTAAATAAGCCCTGACGGAAGTAATAACCAATGTCTCTCTGTTTTCCCATAACCAGCGAAATACATCACCGACAACCTCCTCTATTATATATTTTTCCGTGATGTAAGAACGTGCCTCATAACAAAGAAAAACATAGTACTTTTTGAATAAAAGCTCAAAAGTTTTATGATTTCCCTTCTTCAAGTCTAAAATCTCACCAACGACAGCCATTCTCCCTGATTAAATGCATTCCCTTATTAATGCATATATATATGTATTTCAGTTTGTTAATTAAGCCTCAATACCATTTGCCAAATAAAAATGACTAGAAAAAACGTTCCTTTTTTTTAGTCATTTTTATTTTCTCGGAGTTGTTATTTTTTTGGCTTAGAAAAGGATTTATCTTTCACATTTTTAGTACTTTTAGTGGCAATATCTATTTGAATGAACAAGACTGAAAAAATGACTAAAAAAAAGGAACGTTTTTTTTAGTCATTTCTTTTTAATGGCTAAAACTTTAATTATCAAAGAAAATACCAGGAAAATCAACTAAAAAAACCTCCCTGGTATTCCTTTTTTTAAACTACATTATTAAATATAATTCGGATCTTGAACCAGAACACCACCAGCTTTATCAATTTCACTCTGTGGCAATGGGAAATAATAGAATGCAGGCTTAAAGACCTTTATATAAGTGGGTAGTGCAGGATCAGCTGCACCATTCACTAATTTTTCCATTAATTTCCAACGTTTTAGTTGAAAGTAACGATGGCCTTCAAATACAAATTCTACACGCCATTCATTACGAATGCGTTCACGCATCTGCTCTTTAGTCAAACCGGTAGGTAACTCAGGTTGACCGGAACGAACACGGATCTGATTAACCGCATCATATACTTTCTGAGTCGGTCCGTTTACTTCATTTTCTGCTTCAGCAATCATCATCAACACCTCGGCATAACGTAAAATAATTACATCCGCATCAGATATAGTCGAATAACTCGGCATTTCTTTTGTCGGCTGAATCAACTTCATCATTCCAAATCCTGTTTGCATCTGATTGGTAATTGTTACCGGCTCTCCATCTTGTCCATCTATCGAGAAATCAGCTACACCACTATGGCAAACCGTTTCATACAAACGACGATCGCGATTTTGGAACAATTTAGTCCTTTCAGCTTTATTAGCATCTCCTAATTCTCCGGTAGCCAGTAAAGATTCATCGACTGGGACAGTCAACGGAGATTCACCCCATTTCAGACCATCTGTACACTCAAATGCATCTACTAAATCACGAGTCACACCGCAAGTAGTCCATGCTGCATAATACAAGTCCATACTATGGGTTATATTCGGTGCCAAATAACGAACGGAGAACATAATCTCAGGAGAAGCCAGCTGCTTGGAAGATATAAAGTTATCACGCATCCGATCCGCCAAACTATACCCATTGATTGATTCCAACAAAGAAACAATATCCCCCATTTTAGAAGGATCTGCATTTCCTTTATCATCGTAGGCTTCAGCCAACATGAGACGAGCCTTAAGTGCTTTCAAAGCACCCGGAGAGAAATATCCGGACATTTGGGCATCAGAATAAGGTTTATCCGGCAAAGCAGCTATGGCTCCGTCAAAATCATTCATTATCTGAGCATAAATATCAGCACGTGAAGCTTTTGCCTGATACATGTTATCCATTGTCAAAGACTCTGTAACCAAAGGAACTTCCCGATAACACTGGTACAACCAGGAATAAAAATATCCTCTCAATGCTTTCGCTTGCGCAAGCATAAAAGATTTCTCATCAGCAGACATATCAGTTCCTTGATAAGCTTCCAAATTTTCCATCAATAAATGAACACGAGCTATACCTTGGTAACAATGCTTATACATGTAAGTCACATACCCGGAAGTATTCGGATCTAAATCACCTAAAGCAATCGTCTTAGTCTTTCCGTATGTATCCTCGTCATGCTGGCAAATGGAGTTGTCAGTAAGATTATCAAAACAAGCCACAATTTGCGACATGACTCCCGGCCATTCATATACCATAGAAAAACTTCCTGCCAATGCAGATTGAAAATCACTCTTTTTCTGCCAAAAAATAGACTGTGAAGGTGAAGAAGGGGGATCTTTCTGTAAAAAATCACTACAAGAAGTAGTAGAACTCACTAACAAAGCCGAAGCCAATATAATATTTACTATTTTTTTCATTGCATTCTACTTTTAAAATTCAACATTCAAACCAAATGAACAAATTCTATTCTGTGGATAAACAGCAGCACGTCCATCACCTTCACGCTCCGGATCCAACCCATAGAATTTCGTAAACGTCAATAAGTTATCCCCTGAGAAATAAACTCTTACTCTCGACATCTTTACTTTATCCGTAACAGATTTAGGCAAAGTATAACCGAACGTCAAATTCTTCAAACGGAAATAAGAAGCATTCTGCAACATATAAGTGTTTGGTCTGGTATTCTTATTACCGCCCAAATTATCAAAATACAGACGCGGATGTTCAGCATTATACGGATTTTCTTCCGTCCACATGCCTTCTATATATTCACGTGTCGGAGCAGATCCCTGACGGAACGGATAAATTCCCCACTCGTTTGTATACCATTTCTTACCCGAAACACCTTGTCCCTGCAAAGACAGGTCGAAGCCTTTCCAGTTTGCTCCTAGATTGACGGAATATTCAAATCCGGGGAAACGTCCTGAAATAGGTACACGGTCATTGTTGTCAATCACGCCGTTATTATCCTGATCCTTATATTTCAAGTCGCCAGGCAATGTGTTGTCATTAAACTGTTTCGGTGAATTTTTTACTTCATCTTCCGTTGCAAAAATACCGATGCACTCCAGCATATAGTATTCATTATAAGGAAGTCCTTCTCTTCTCAGTTTATATCCATCTATTTCTTCCGCACCAAACTTAGTCAATTTGTTCCTTGAACGGTCAAAATAAACACCGGCATTGTATTGCAAACCTTTGAAGACACCGTCTGTAATCATGTTATTATAATTGAAAGCAATTTCAAAACCTTTGTTTTCAACTTCTCCGCTATTAACAGTCGGAGCTTCCAAACCTAAAATGTTTGAAACCTGAGATTTACGTAAAATGTCTGAAGTCACCTTCTTATACCAGTCAAATGTTACATTCAGTCCATTAAACACCTGCAAATCGAAACCAACATCAGTTATAGTCGTAGTTTCCCATTTGATATCACGGTTTGCATATGCTTTCTGCTGATAACCTACCGTTTCTGTTTTCTTATCAAACGGATAGTTAGAAACACCGGCAATCATTGCCTGATAAGGATACAGACCAATGTTCTGGTTACCCAACTGTCCCCAAGAAGCACGGATCTTGGCATTATTCAACCAATTCAGATTCAAATCTTTTATAAAATCTTCTTCGGTAATACGCCAACCGGCAGAGAATGATGGGAAGATACCCCAACGATTTTCTGAAGAAATACGGGACGTACCGTCATAACGCATATTTGCTTCAAACAAATAACGTTCTTTAAAATTATAGTTCAAACGGGCAAAAACAGACTGAATAGCCCATTCTTCCAATTTACCTTCATTAGACCAGTTCGCATTAGATCCCGCATCAATCACCGGCAGATCGAACGCATACTCTTTTCTGAAAGCTCTTACCGTTTCATACTTTTCAGACTCCTGGCTATAACCAGCCATGATATTGAAATTATGATACAGGTTCGGAGTTGTGAAATCATATTTCAGATAGGTATACAAATTTGTATAAAAACGCCGCTGGTCTTCTACCGTCAAGCCGTTTGCTCCTCTATCCAGATAACCTGTTTGTTCACCTGTATGATAGTCATAAATAGGGACATCAGAACCTCCCCATTCCTTCCATTTGTTAGATTGCAAACGAACGGCACCTTTCGTGTACCAGCTCAGTCCTTTGGCCAATTTAATATCCAACCACAATTGCGCATTTATATCGAAATCCTGATAATTCTTATTCGTACCCGTACCTATGATAGCCGGCATATTCTTATTGTGAGATTCGAATGAATAAGCAGAATTTGTCCAACGGGTAACTCCTGACCCATCGTCCGGCAACCAAGGCATATAAGTCGGAGCTTGCGACATCGTCGAAAGTAAAACGTCACTTTGTCCCTGACGAGGTTCATCCCGATCACCATACATCAAATTGGTGTAGGTACCGATCTTGATAAAATCCGTAATTTGTGAAGTCAAATCGACAGTTGCATTGTACTTTTGGTAATCGAAACCTTTCAACGTACCCGGCTGGTCTACAAAATTCAAAGCCACATTATACGTAGTCCTTCCTGCATTACCGGCGATCGACAAATTATGGTTTTGGACAACAGCCGGATTAAACATATAATCCAACCAGTCAAAATTAGGATACTGTACGCTACCACCACCATTCCGGTAAGCATTGATCTGTTCCTGCGTATAACGCTCTCCAGCACCGGAATTCGCTTTGGCAAGATTATACAGTTCCATATATTCGGCAGAATTAGTCACCAAATCATACATACGGGTCGGATTATAAATCGCCACATTACCATGATAAGCAATATGCGCTTTGCCATCCCCTTCTGCCCCTTGTTTCGTTGTAACTAGGATCACACCATTGGCAGCACGCGCACCATAGATAGCGGCTGAAGCAGCATCCTTCAATACTGAAACACTTTCAATCATACTCGGGTCCAGGTTAGAAATACTGCCCGGAACACCATTTACCAATACTAGCGGATCGGAACCGGCATCCGAGAAAGTACCCTGGCCACGCACACGGAAAGTGGTTGCTTCAGCACCCGGTGCACCCAAACCCTGGTTAACACGCAAACCCGGAACTTGTCCCTGCAACATGGTTGCCGCATTCGTAACCGGACGTTTCGTCATTTCTTCACCGGTTACAGCCGTTACCGCACCAGTCAAGTTCAATTTCTTCTGTGTACCGAAACCGACCACAACCACCTCATCCAATGCCTGTGAATCTTCTTTCAGGATAACAGATATAACAGATTTATTCCCCACAGAGATACTTTGTTCGATATAACCGATATAAGAAATCTTTAATGTCGCTCCATCAGGCACATCCAACGCAAAATTACCATCCGCATCCGTCACTGTACCGATTGTCGTTCCTTCAACTACCACATTCGCACCGATAATCGGTTCATTATTGGCATCCAGCACACGGCCTGTAATTTGCTTAACCTGCTGCATCACAGCATTCGATCCCACCTGTCCGGCACGGGTAATCACCACATGACGATCATTGATTTCGTATCGGACATTACGTCCGTTGAACAATACCGCCAATACTTCATTGATTGTCTTATTATCCAGGGATACAGACACTTTTTCATCCAAATTCAAGTCTTTCACATCCAGACTGAATGAAAATTCGCTTTGGCTCTTGATGGATTCAATAGCCTCACGGATCGTGGCATTTTTAAGATTTAAGGAAAGCATATGTTCAGTTGCATAAGTACTCGCACTAAGCGAAAGCGTTCCGGCAACAAGAAATACACCTGCTAAGTTCACCAAACGTCCTGCCCTTACAGACAGCAAGTCCTGAACAGATTTTCTAAATGTTTTTTTCATACTTCACTTGTTTAAGATTTAACTTTTAATCACTTCATTTTCTGGGGCTTATGAATTTTTCCACCCATGGTTACAATTACTTTCTCCTCATTCACATCTTCTTTTTAGTTTGACTTATATTAATTGAAAATTCGAATCTCTTCCGATTTTATCTCATACCGGAATTTATTACCGGATGACAATATCTCCAGGACCTTCTCTACCGATACATTTTCCTGAAAATCAGAATAGTAGACTATCTGCTTCAGCTTATCACTTTCTATCCGGATCGGTATGTTATAAAGACGTTTCAGTTCTTTGGCTATTTCTTCCAGCGGAACTTTATCAAAGGTCATTGCTCCATTGCGCCAGTTATCTATATGGCTGGCATCCACTGAATCCACCTGCATGCTCAGGTCTGCTTTCCTGAGGGTAAACCTCTGATTGGGTTTCAACTCGACCGGAGCGGCATCGATCAAAAAATCTCCGACTTTCACCGCGCCCTCTTTGAGGGTTACTTTCAACTCTGAGTCTTCTTCATAGGATTTTAGATTGAATTTTGTACCAAGTACCTTTACAGACAATTTCCCCGTACTCACCACAAATGGTAATTCCTTATTCTTGCTTACTTCAAAATAACCTTCACCTGTCAGTTCCACTTTTCTCGAAGCCTTGGCAAAGTTTGAATCATACTTTACCTTACTCCCAGCATTCAGCCAGACAATGGAACCATCCGGAAATGTAATTTTAGATTTTGCTCCGTCCGGAACCTCAACCACATATTCCCTATATTCTTCCACAACTTCTGAAACTCTCCCTTCCGACTGCCACAAAAAGAATAAGGAAGAAATTCCGCATATTAAAAGAATGATAGCGACAACCGAAAACCTCAACGTACAACGATAGAAATCGATTCGATTTACCTGTTTTGCTTTCTTATTAAATCGATTGATAGCACCTGTCACATCGAATTCTTCCGCATTCGATATCACACCGGTCGCTTTCCATATGGCAACCTGGGCTTGGAAATAGTATCTGTTCTCCGGCTTTTCTTTGATCCACTGTCGCAAAACAGTATGCCCTTCAGCCCCCAGAGATCCATTCAGAAACGATTGTATATAATTATCTATTTGATTCATTTGCTCCAATTAAAAACATCTGAGTATCGACACTCATTTAATAAAGGCGCAAAAAAGAAGAGGGAGGGTATATGATTGGGAATATTTAGTTAATAAATAGTTTCCCTCAAAGGGATTAAAAATAAACAAGATCTTCTAAAGCATAAAAATAAGGAAATACATTAGTAAATACGAAGTCATATATATTCAACTCTTTCGAAATTTTTTTTGTGAAGTACTAACTCTTGTTCTACCTTCTCTGAATATATATTTATTTTAAACAAATAAATTCAAACAGGCTCTAAGTTTAAAAAAAATATATAGTGAATAATGGTTGTATTATATTAAACAATATGAAAATACTCCTGTTATTGTCGCTGATTAGTACAATGTGTTCTTGTCTACATAAGAATGCCGACGAGGGAATCTGGAAAAATCTGCCAGATAAAGCGACCATCGCCAATACAAATAAGGATAAATATAAGGATTCGTTTCTCGTGGATAGCTTGGGTAAGACAATATATCCAAATTATTATACGGGATCTTATGTTAATACCACATATGAATTGGTCATAGGGATTGTAGGGGATACATCCGTATATCGAGATGAGATAAGAAAAATACTCGGTAATAATTTGTTCTTGATTACCGAGTGCGAGTATTCATATAATCATTTATTGTCTAAATCAATAGTTCGTTAAAAATTCGCCAAGCCTAAGCGGCTCTGGCAGTAAATAAAATGAGTTCTTTGAAAAGTTTGTCAATAACTTGCATGTCTGGGTTAACCCCAAACATGCAAATAAATCGTTCAAGCATATAAGCATTGTGTATGAATGACTTGCAAGAGGATATGGAATAGCTATTCCGAGCCTCTTACATGCTGCTTTGGCCAAGTTGACAGCAGCAAGCGATGCATTGAAGTGAAAATCCAACTTTCTGAAGTCAGTTGACTGAGAGTTGGTAATTCCAGCATGCTGCTTCCCATCTCTAAAGCAAAACTCCAATTGGAACCTGGTTCTGTAATAATCTAGGATTTCGCGTCCATCCATCTAATCATCTGTAGAGAAATAAAGCTGCCACTTGCCTGTCCTCCCGTCCATTGGATACCAGACGGCCAAGGAAACATACCTTTTGAGAACCTTTGCATATACCCTCAATCCGTATAGCTTTCCCTTGTTCACCTCGTATTCCTTGCACCAGATCAGATCCAATTGGCAAAGTCAATCCTGCCGTCAAACCACTTGGGATGACCAAGTTTTCCTGTTTTCTTTTCCAATGTCGGATAGTACAGGACTACATCATTCCTAAAGCGGCTGATGACATGGAAATCACTCTCACACATAGGCGTTATGAAAGAATGCGTCTGCAACCACCGTTCTGGATATGCTCTGTAGCTTGTCTTTTTTACTGATAAGATAGCTGCTATACCAGTCAACCAGGTTCTTACCCATATTATCCAAGGTCTTACAATCCGACGTCTGAATGGAACCTAAAGTCATGCATTCATGGTTGTCGATGTCAATGACACCGATGCCCAAGATTTCCAATCCTCGCTTATAATCCCCGGCACAGCCTGACCAGAAGTAACCAATCCAAGGTGTCTTATGACCGGACTTGGGGATATAGGAAGGAGCGATGGCGATAGCTTTTCTTTTGCCTGTGAGATGCTTGCTGATGATAGAGGCGTTGAACGCAAACCAGTTGAAAGTTTCATTCTCAAAAAGGTTACGGTATGTCTGTTCCGAAAAACATCCATACCTGCCCAATTGGAGGAAGTTTATACGATCCAGGATGGCCATGAATAATTTCATGGTGTCCATAAACGTTTTTTCAAAAGGTTTATGTATATTCACGACTGATTTGAGAGCCGACAGGCACTCGGATTGGTATTGCATAAGGAGTGTTTCTTTAGCCTTAATTAGATGAGTAGCCAACTTCTAATTTGCTAAGTATCAACGAACAACAAAACAAATTTCATCTTTATTATCAGCAGGTTAGCCCATTTTTTCAGAACATTTCTTCATGCTAAACCATTCGTTTTTGACAACATTTCAATGACCTCTTTAGTGTTTTCGAACTAGCTTTTGCCGGTTCTATTGTTTAACTTTTAATTTTTCGATAAAAATTTACCGAAGTATTGCTAAATATGACTCACTTATAATAGTTTTGGAACCATTTATCGAGGAAATGGACACGGGGAGAATTGAGTACTATAAAGTAGGGATTAACGATCTTTATATATCAGAAGAGGAAAATAGAATAATAGTGGAATTGATAGGAGTCGACTTGACGCACGTACATCGTTTCTTGAGCCAAATTGCTAACATGCCAGAATTTCAAATTAAAGAGGCTGATTTACCCGTGTTACATTGACAATTCAAGCTATCTATATGAAGTTTCCCTCTATGTTCTCCTGCCAACTATGTTCTGGTATTTCTTTAATTTGAATATAAGTACCATCACCTAGAAAGGATTTTGCTATTATTGCTGTCCGGTAAAACTTTAGCATGATAGAAACTAGACGATTTTTATCCCATATAACATGAATTTGACTAGTATAAATGTCTGCTAAAGGCTTTTTATGCTTGGTACTACCAATTTCATACAAGACTAAAAGACAACCCTCTTTTTGCAAAATTGATGAAGCTTGGTGTATTTGTGCTGGATATAAGATTGTGCCGATTTTTACCGGATAGCAATTTTTGCTATATGATTTGGTATTGTATATTCTTCTACAAAAGTTTTTCTTGTTATGGGAAAATCTTTTGTAGAAGAATATACCAAAGGGATAATATAAGAAACTCAACAGAATAATTTTAGAAAAATACGGGATACAAACCAGTTAATCGAAGTTTGCCAGACGTTGTGAGGATCGGGTAAGAAATGTGTGGAAATCCATCGGAAATACATTTTTATGCGCCTTGTAATATAATGCTTTTCTCAAGGAGTTATTCCCATAATCAAAAATAAATCAAAGCCTTATTGTCACGGGCATTCCGGCTTCGCTTTCCATGAATATTTTCCTTGCGACTAAAGTCGGGGAAAATATTCATGGAAATAAACGCCCGGACAAACGGCTTTGATTTGATGATAGATTATAGGACTAACTGTGACCGACATGACGCATAAACGATATATATCTTCCCCTTGTTTTTTGCAGGACTATTTCTGCAAGGAAACGGATGATGATAAAACGATGCCAGATAAATTTGCCGTCAAAAATATCCGAACTTCATGAGACGTATAGGACTTCAGTTCCCTCCAATCTGCATTGTTTACGTTTTCCTTGTTTTCGGATCGTGTTCCCCTTTTGCGTGTATGTGCCTTTCCGTTATTACCGGTTTCCAATTCGTGTGTTTTTTTATTTATCCTCTTTTATGTGATAAATACATTCGTGATATATCCTTTCGTTCTCTTGCTTTGACATCTGATGACATTTAATGAAATCTGAAGACAATCGCTTGGAACAGGATTTGCGTTCTCCTTATATTTGCTCCAAATCAATTGAATACGCTTATGGAAATCGTCGCTATCGAAGCCCAAACATTTGACCGGATGTTACAGCGCCTGAAGGATATGGCACGGATTACGGATGAGATCTACAAAATGCACGGTGAACGAAAAATAGGGGGGTGGATGGACAGCCAGGATGCCTGCCTTCGGCTTGGCGTAAGTCCCCGTACCTTGCAAACATTCCGTGACAATGGGACCTTGGCATACAGCCGGATCGGTCACAAGATTTATTATAGGGTAGAAGACATACAGGGGATACTTCCCCTTATTCAAAAAAGAAAGGAGAAGCAAGTATGAATAAACTGATTATGAAGGAAGATGAAGACATCCTATCTTTCTTCCGAACGCTTGATCACATGGTAGAAAGACTGGACGGTTTATCCCGAAACTACCGTCCGATGTTAAATGGAGAGCGTTTTCTTTCCGATCGGGAACTTTCCGAAAGGTTGAAAATCAGCCGCAGAACCTTGCAGGAATATCGGAATGAGGGTAAGTTACCCTACATCCAACTTGGGGGTAAAGTGTTGTACAAAGAGAGCGATATAGAAAGGATGTTACAAAATGGATACAAAGAAGCTTGGCAGGCTAGACAAATGCCATAATAACAACCGGCAATGGACATGCCGCACTTTTCGTACCGTCTGAGATGTGTATGGTGAATGTGTACACTGCGATCATACCGATAGTTCCAGTAAACAAAAGAAGTGGATGGGAGTGTGAAAAACTAAAATGACCTCTCTGAAAAGTTACAGATTGTAACTACAAAACCTAAAAGAGTCGTATCAAGCTCTGTTTTGAGTAATGATACGATTCTTACTTTAGCCTTTAAGGATGTTCAAGTTTCAAATCAAAAGCTCATCTAGGCTAAAATTGAGTTTTGACCTTTGTCTGCTTTATTTGGGATTCTATGAAAGAGGTAACCGAAAAGTCAAAATTGGTATTTTCATTCCATTTGAAAAAGACGGATTGTCACATGAACGGCTTGACCACTGAATAACCAATAGATAGGCGCCAGTTTCCAATAAGATATCAGTTGTTCAATGAATATTGAATCTCCTGAGGTTGTTTTCTGGATCAATCTTCTTTTCCTTTTGGATCGGAAAACATTCTCATCAAAGTTCTTTAACCAATACAAACCGATAGACAACAAGACTGCTGAAAGAAAAATTATCAGTTCTTTCCGATTTCTTTGTGACATTAATCTTTAATATTCCCAATTATTATTCGTATCTTTACCAGCAAAGATAACAGAATTGTTGGTTAGACCCAAGTATAATGCGGAAATTGTCACAAGGTGGAATCGGAGGATTAAAAAGACAACACCTTAAATTGGATTGATAATCAGTGATTTATAAATAAGATTCGAACCCCAGGCGGATCACCAAAGAAGGTCTTCAGTCTTGAAGACCTTTTCTTTTTTTACATAGTTCGAAATTAATTTTGTAACATCATTTTATGGCTAGACATACATTCGCCACCGTCGCGCTAGCCAACAGGATTTCAATGGAATCTGTTGTGAAAATGCTCGGACATACAGACATCAGGACAACAAAATATACACGAGGATTTTGGACCAGACCGTTTCCGAAGAAATGAAAGGGATAAGAAGCAAATTCTCGATCCGACAAAGGCTGAAGGACAAACGGACCACATTTGAAATCGCCCGTCTCAAGTACAATCATCCCATGAAATGATTGCACTTGAGATTAGAGAGCATATTAACAGGGCATTTGTTCTCACTTTTCATTTATTCTATTTGTCCAATGCAGTTCTTGTCTTACTTTCCGTCTTGTTTAGAGAATAACAAAGAGAATAGGCTGTTATTTTTTATTTAAAATATAATGCTCAGCCAAAAGACTTTGACTAATGGTTCCTTCTTTATCGGACAGCATTACTTGTCTATTATTTAGCATTCTATAATAGGTCTTTTCTCCTGAAGAAGGAGTGACTAATTCCATTATTGAATCCCCTATTATATGATATATACCACTAGTTTCAAATGTTGCATCTTCCCTCCCTATGTATTCGCTCTTCAAGGTATAGGTTTTATCTTCATTTATAACTAATATCGTTTTTATGCCTTCACAATCTGCTGCAGGAAGAGTTCCCTCATAAGTTCCAAATAAATTAGAAGTATGGGCTTGGCTTTCTGTTTTTATTTCGCGGTTCTTAATTGGGGCATTATTCTTCTGAGAAGAATTACAACTGATCATGACAACCCCAAATATAGCCCATAAAAAAATCATTTTCATAAAAAATCCTTTCTTTTTTAGTTATTATCAATATATCTGTATCATATCTCATTTTTTCGACTTTTCTCTAATATAGAATCAGTTAAACAGTATTTGGATACATTCAAATACTGTTTAACTGATTGCCACAAATATAATACATATATCTTTATTGCATTATTATTTTTTAATCCTATCTGCAAAATGTACGATGAAAAAATGGGGGGAATGGGTAGACTGCCAAGAAACCTGCCATCTACTTGACATAAGTCTCCGTACCCAGCAAACGCTCCGTAACAATAAGTGCTTCAGACGTTTGCAGACATACTACTTGTAATAATGCTTGAAACAGACGATATTTATGCTTGTTTCGAACTTACGTTATATTATGATTTTAGAACAAGAGTATTTTATTTTGTTCCAACAAAGTTTTAAGTTAATATGTAAATTTGCAAGCACATAATAATAAATAACATGTCTGAAATTGCACCTCTAATTTCCGACCTGGCAGTTATATTAATTGCTGCGGGAATAATTACATTGGTTTTTAAATGGTTGAAACAACCTGTCGTTTTGGGGTATATTGTTGCCGGTATTATTGCCGGACCTGCCGTACCTTATATACCAACAGTATCCGATCCTGCCAATATAAAAATATGGGCAGACATAGGCGTTATATTTCTTTTATTTGCCATGGGGTTAGAATTCTCTTTCAAGAAGTTGATGACTGTAGGAGGCACAGCCGTTATTGCATCTATAACCATAGTTTCCGGAATGATGTTTCTAGGCTATGCAGCAGGAAACGCACTTGGCTTCTCACATATAAGCAGCATATTTTTAGGGGGTATGCTTTCTATGTCATCCACGGCAATTGTATTCAAGGCATTTGATGACATGGGACTTCGAGGGCAAAAATTTACCGGAGTTGTATTGGGTGTTTTAGTTGTCGAAGATTTAGTTGCCGTTGTTCTGATGGTCTTGCTTTCGACTTTAGCAGTCAGCCAGCAAGTTGAAGGAATGGAAATGTTGAAAAGCATTCTAAAGCTAGGAGCGTTTCTTATATTTTGGTCATTACTCGGAATCTATCTTATTCCAAGTTTTCTAAAAAAGGTCAAACCGTTTCTTAACGACGAAACCTTATTGATCATAGCATTAGGATTCTGTCTGGGTATGGTTATGATTGCGACTAAAGCTGGATTCTCCTCTGCACTTGGAGCCTTCGTCATGGGATCATTATTAGCGGAAACTATTGAGGCCGAAAAGATAGAAAAGCTGGTAAAACCAGTAAAAGATCTGTTTGCTGCCATATTTTTTGTCTCTGTAGGTATGATGATACAACCGGACTTATTAATCGAATACCTTATCCCAATCTGTATCTTAACCATATTGGTAATCGTCGGACAAGTCTTTTTCGGAAGCCTTGGCATCCTTTTGTCCGGACAATCTTTGAAGATAGCCCTGCAATCAGGATTCTCCCTGACTCAAGTAGGTGAATTCGCGTTCATTATTGCTTCATTGGGAGTTAGCTTGAAAGTAACGGACGATTATCTGTATCCTGTTATTGTCGCTGTATCGGTTGTTACAACATTTCTTACTCCTTATATGATCCGTTTGGCAATTCCGACCTATCAATTGATCGAAAATCATTTGCCTTCATCTGTAAAACTAATGTTGAACCGCTATTCTTCCGGGTCCAACACTGTCAAACATAAAAGTACATGGAATAAGTTGTTGAAATCTATGTTACTGGATGTAATACTATATACAGTATTGACAATATTCAGCATCATCCTATTTTTCACTTATATAAATCCGATTATTCGCGAAAACATATCTGGAATCAAAGGGGCTTTATTGAGCTTATCTATTATTCTGGCTGTTATATTGCCTTTCCTTTGGGCCATCATTATGAAAAAGAATCATTCTCCTGAATTTCAGAAATTATGGAATGACAGCAAATATAACCGGGGGCCATTGGTTTCTCTGATAGCAATAAAGATACTCCTTTGCGCAAGTATCCTAATGCCGGTTATAGTTCATATATTAAACGTGGCATCCGGTGTCGGATTTATTGTTACCCTGTTGATATTGGCAATGATTATCTTATCCAAAAAACTGAAAAAGCGTTCTCTCTCAATCGAAAAAAGATTTATTGATAATTTCAACGGGAAAACAAATGGATCAAACATTGAAAGCCCTTTGACCGACAAAATTCTGGAATCTTTACCTTTCAATGATTTGCACTTGATTGATTTCACTGTTGACCAAGCGTCTTCCCTTGTCGGTCGGAGTTTGAAAGAGGTCAACTTCCGCCAACAATATGGAATAAACGTCGTTTCTATCATTCGAGGTGAACAACAAATCAATATACCAAAAGGTGAGGAACGCCTTTACCCTTTTGACAAGATCATAATTGTTGGAACAGATGAAGAATTGGATATCTTCCAAGGAATAATGCAAAAACAGGAAAAAGAACATAGAGATCGGTTGACACAAAGCACCAATAAAAATATAAAAATAGAGCAATTCAATATTGAACCGGGATCTCAGTTGATCGGTCAGTCAATTCAACAGTCTGGCATTCGGGAAAAGAACGCATGTCTAATCTTGGGTATCGAACGGGACGGGAGACCGATAATGAATCTTTCATCCCAAACAGTTTTCGAGGAAAACGATAGCGTATGGGTTGCCGGAGAATATCGTCAAATTGTCCAATTAAGCGAAGATTCAAGTTCCAATTAAGTTTGTTAGTCAAAGTACAAAATAAGTATTAAGCAGAAATTAAGGATTACGTTTACCTCTTTTAGGATACCAAAGCATAATCCCCGGACTGTATTATGACCTACATATGGTTGTTAAAAGCCGTCATATGCTTTTGGAGTTACAACAATATCCTCTTCTGTTGCGACAACGACTTTAGCATCTATAAAGTTATATCGTCTATTCAAATAATATCTTATATTTTCTTCTTGTCATATAAAGATAACAGGATTGTCGATTAGACCGCAAGTATAATGCGGAAACTGTCACAAGGTGGAATCAGTGGATTGAAATGGCAACACTCAAAATCGATTTGATAATCAGTCATGTTATAAATAACATTCAGATTCCAGACGGATCACTGAAAACAAAAGAAAAAGCAAGGGGATGTGTCAAAACTAAGGCACATCTTCTTTTTAACGAACAAGTTACAAATTAACAGTTCAAAGATTGAAAAATAAAGTTTTCAAACAATCTAAAGGAGGAAAAAGATATTGCTTTCTTTTCATTCAGACTTACTAATATTTATGTATAATATTCATCAGTTCTTTAGCATAAACCGTTTGTTTAAACTATAAGTACGCTGTAAATGGAGATCATCTCATTTACAGCGGATGAGATTTATTACAGTTATTCTAAAAATAGACGGATTTTAGATATTTATATCTCTATCAATAATGTTAAACTTATGGTTCTGAAATAGCTGAATCTTGAATTTTAACCATATAATGGAATATCATGAATAGATTTTGAACACATTTGAATAAAATTTCATCTTCTCATAATGTCTAAAACATGTTACTTTGTCATAAAATTTTACCATAAAACATCTATAAATGGAAAAACTTGTATCACGAAGTCTTATGCTTATTCTAATCGGAATGGCCACAGCCCAAAATATACAGGCTGGGGAAAGAATGAGCATGCCAACTTCATTTAAAAAACAAACAACTGGTTTGTCTCATGTATCACAACAAACAATTTCTGTGAAAGGAAATGTCAGAGACCAGTCAGGAGAACCAATGGCCGGAGTCAATGTTATTGTAGAAGGGACTACCATCGGAACCATGACAGACAGTAATGGGAACTTTACTTTAAACGTGCCGTCTACTTCTATCAAAATCAAGTTCTCATATATTGGATATGAGGATCAGATTGTCTTGATTAAAAATAATCGCAATCTGAACATCACTTTAAATGAGAATTCCGAAATGTTGGACGAAGTCCAGATTATTGGATATGGAACACAAAAGAAAATTACAGTCACGGGGGCTGTATCTTCCGTTGGAACTAAAGATATTTTGAAATCACCTGTTCCAAATATTGCACAAGCATTGACTGGTAAAGTTCCTGGATTATCAACTATTCAATATTCCGGTCAACCTGGAGCTGATGATCCTGCTATATTCGTACGTGGTATAGGTTCCCTTGATGCTAAAAGAGCTGCACCATTAGTTATGGTCGATGGTGTCGAGCGCTCTTTTTTTCGTCTTGATCCCAACGAAATTGAAAATATAACCGTGCTGAAGGATGCTTCTGCAACAGCCGTATTTGGTGTTCGTGGGGCAAATGGGGTCATTTTAGTAACTACGAAACGAGGAGAAGAAGGTAAAGCTCAAATATCTGTATCGACATCAGCCAGTTTGCAAAAGCCGATCCGGCTTTATGAATATGCCAACAGTTATGACTACGCTGTTGCATTTAACGAGAAACTGACAAACGATGGAGCCAGTCCTGTATTTGGCGAGAAGATCTTGGATGCTTTCAAAAATCATACAGATCCTTTACTTTATCCGGATATGGACTGGATGGAACTTATCCTAAAACCAACATCTTTTCAGTCTCAGCATAACTTGAGCATATCAGGTGGAACCGACCGTGTACGTTATTTTACTTCTGTAGGTATTTTGACACAAGACGGTCTGTTTCGATCTTTCGATGCTGGATATAATTCTAATTTTACTTACAACAGATATAACTATCGTGCAAATCTAGACATCGATGTGACACGTTCCACTCTATTAAAAATCAATTTAGGAGGTCGTCTTGAAGATACTAAAGAACCTAATACTAAAAGCAACCTTTTTACATTCTTGACAAGAGTCACTCCGTTCGGAGGAGCCGGACTTTATGATGGTAAATGGATACATACAAGTCCGGATAACATCGGTTGGGACAAAGGAGCCTTGGAAAATGCCGATCCATTTGAATGTTTTTTCGGGAAAGGATATAACCAACGTATTTATAACGAAATCAATTTGGACCTTTCTTTGCAACAAAAGTTGGATTTTTTGACTAAAGGGCTATCTCTTAATATAAAAGGTTCTTATAATAGCGGCTATACACATAGGAAAAACCGTTACAAAGAAATCCCCTATTACACTGCGCATAGAGATCCGGAAACCAATGAATTATTCTTCCGAAAATTCCGTGAAGAAAGCCAGTTGTATTTTGAGGAATCTACTGATCGTGGGCGAAATTGGTATTTGGAAGGTAGTTTGAACTATGATCGCAAATTTGGGAAACATCAAGTTGGTGCTTTGATTTTGTATAATCAGTGGCGTGACCAATATCCAGATCCAGCTCAATTCGACTATGTTAGTATTCCTCGCGGATATGTAGGTTTGGTCGGACGAGCTACCTATAATTTTGACAATCGTTATATGGTTGATTTTAACGTAGGTTATAATGGTTCGGAAAATTTTGCGCCAGGACATCGATATGGAATTTTTCCAGCTTTTTCTGCCGGCTGGATTCTTTCTGAAGAAAAGTTCATGAAAAATCAGTCTTTTATAAACTACTTAAAAATTAGAGGATCATATGGAATAGTCGGAAATGACCTGATGAATACTAAATCACGCTTTTTCTATTTGCCTGATGCTTACAATCCTTATGGAACAAGTTACAATTTCGGAGTGGACGTTTCTGGAAATCGTGACGGAGCAACCGAGTTACAAATGGGGAATCCTCTTGTCTCTTGGGAAAAAGCAGGAAAGCAAAACTACGGTTTGGATTTTTCAATATTGGATGAGCATTTATCTGGATCTTTTGATTATTTCATCGAGAAACGTCACGATATCCTTACAACACGCAATACAGCTCCGAATTTTATAGCTATAACAATGCCTGTTGTTAATATTGGCAAAGTTGATAACAAAGGATTCGAGTTGGTTCTGAAATGGAATCACTCCATAGGAGACTTTAAATACTGGATCAATGGAAACCTCTCATATGCAAAAAATAAAATTGTCTATAAGGATGAGATACCACACAAGTATCCTTGGTTATATGAAACAGGACAATCCGTTGGACAACCTTTCGGTTTTATCTTTGACGGTTTTGTAACAGAAGCTGATCTTGAATCCGGGAAGCTTCCGGATCATAAGCTCGACCTAAAGCCTGGGGACGCCAAATATAAAGATTTGAATGGTGATAATATAATTGACGACAATGATCAGTGCCCCATTGGTAATCCTATATACCCGCAATTGACTGCAGGCATCACCGCTGGATTTGAATATAAAGGATTCGACTTCAGTATGCTTTGGGCAGGTAGCGGAAAGGTGTCACGCTTTATAAGTGCTGGGTTACGTGTTCCTTTCGGCGGTGGAAATTACGGGCTGTTACAATATATGATTGATGACCATTGGACACCGGAAACCGCAGAAACAGCTAAAACACCTCGTTTTTCAGGTGCAGCGAATGCGAATAATTACACTCGAAATTCAACCCTTTGGCTAAAGGATGCTTCCTATATCCGTCTGAAAAATGTTCAAATCGGATATACGTTCAAGGGGGAGTGGATGAAAAAGATTCATTTGAAAAATATGCGTATTTACGCTTCTGGCGAAAATTTACTGACATTTGATCATTTGAAAATAGCAGATCCGGAAGCAACTGACGACAAACAGTTTCAATATCCTCTTCAGATGATTTTTAATATTGGTCTTAATCTTAATTTTTGATATTGTTGAATATGATACGAATAAATATTAAACATATATTTGTCCTTGCAGGATTTATCGGTTCTTTCCTGTCTTGTCAGGATTTAAAATTTGGAGATGACTTCTTAGAAAAAGCTCCTTCCAATGATGTCGATATCGATGTAATTTATTCTAATGCGCAATATGCACGGACAGCCCTTTGGAGTGCGTATGCCACATTGCATTATGGTCTGAACTTAGGTAATCAAGGTAATCAACTGATGGGCTCAGATCCTCTGGATTGCCTGACCGACCTTGTTTATTCCAATGTTTGGACTGATGGTGTATCAGGAGCTGCTATACATTATAATGGCACTTATTCTGCCGATTATGAAAATAATGGCTATTCATCCAAATACAGCTACTATCAAAGACCTTGTTGGTTAGGCATTCGTCGCGCATGGTTGTTTATTGAAAATGTAGACCGAGTTCCTGATATGAAAGAGGCTGAAAAACAGCGTTTAAAAGCAGAAGCAAAAGTTATTATCGCTATGCACTATTGTGATTTGTTTCGCCATTATGGAGGGGTACCGATTGTGGACCATGCATACACAGCGAATGAAGATATGCAAAAAGAAAGAGGTACTGTACAGGAAACGCTTGATTTTATTGTAAATCTATTGGATGAGGCAGCAGATGTATTGCCTTGGGCTATGTCTGCTGCTGAAAACCGAGAATGGGAAGGACGATTAACAAAAGCATCGGCAATGGGGCTAAAGGCACGTATCCTATTGTTTGCTGCCAGCCCATTGTTTAACAGTTCAGAACCATATATGCCAGGTGAAGCAGCGGATAAACGTTTGATGTGGTTTGGAAGTTATAAACCTGAACTATGGACACAAGCATTGGCAGCTCATAAAGCATTTTTCGATGAATTGAATAAGAATGGACAATATGGTTTAGTCTATAAATCGGATCCCAGACAAGCGTTTCGTTCCGGTTATCTTGATCGGGGTACAGGAGAAGCAATCATTGCTACACATTATGGTTATACCGTACCTGATTATTGGACTTGGGGATGGAGCTATTATGAAACAGCCGGTGATGCCGGTACTGCCTGTGGGACACAGGAACTTGTTGATATGTTTCCAATGATAGATGGTTTACCTATCACAGAAAGTAAATTATATGATCCGAAACACCCGTATGAACAACGTGATCCCCGCTTATATGAAACAGTAGTTGTAAATGGAGACAAATATTATGGAGGTATTGCTGAAATATATGTAGGAGGTAAACATTATCAAGACTTTGAAGGATCATATGGAGCATTCATGTCCGGTTATCGCCCACGTAAATTCATCCTCGATGGTGGTGGCGGTCCTTTGTTTGAATGGCCTGCAGAGATATCCGGAAAAGTGGTTCAATGGCCTTATTTAAGATTACCTGAGTTGTATTTGGGATATGCTGAAGCTATTTGCCAGACAAACGGGGACATGGCACTAGCTTATGAATGTGTCAATAAATTGCGTGATCGCGTTAATATCGGTCATTTGAAAGCGGGATTGAACAAAAAGGATTTTCTGGAAACACTGATGAACGAACGGGTTTGCGAATTTGCTTATGAAGAAGTCAGATGGTTTGATATGATTCGTTATAAGCGGGTGGATATCTTCCAAAAAACTCCACACCGAGTTGTTATTACTAAGGATCCGGAAACCAGCGAGTTCAAGTATGAATATAAATTATTCAAACCGGCTGAAAATGGAGAACTTAGACAATGGGCAAATCCTGGGAAATTCTCCCCTAAATGGTATTTAAGTGCATTTCCCAGTAATGAAATCAACAAATCGTACGGATTGATTCAAAATCCGGGATGGTGATGCTAACCAGTCATTAATACAAAATCAGAATAATAAAATGAGGAATAAATTAATAACCATCATATCACTACCTGTTTTATGCATTGCTTCTGTCTGGGCACAAGAAAAAACGACAGGATCTGATATGTTACAATTTGATGAAACGACCATTTCTGCTTCTACTGTCAGTGGGAAGGAATTGATGAAACGTTCGAATATTAATCCCGCCAATGCACTCTACGGGAAACTCAACGGATTGTTTATCCGCCAAAACGGAGAGTATGGGGATGGAGAAGGATATCCAAGCATGAATATCCGAGGAATCGGTTCGCTTAATAACAATTCGATACTTGTTTTTGTCGATGGTTTGGAGCGTGATATAAATTCACTGGTTCTGGAGGAAATTGAGGAAATAACGATCCTCAAAGATGCTGCTGCTTTGGCTCCATACGGAATTAGAGGAGCTAACGGGGTAATCTTGGTGAAAACCAAACGAGGGAAAAAAGGTAAAACTGACATTCATGTTTCCTATCAGCATAGCGTCACTACACCTGTACGATTACCCCAAATGGCTGATGCCGCCACTTATGCCGAAGCGGTTAATGAGGGTTTGGCAAACGAAGGTCTGGCTCCCAGATATACCCAACAAGAAATTGAAGCTTATAGAAGTGGAAAATATCCAACCTTATTCCCTAATGTAGACTGGTTTAATGAAACGTTACGGGATCATGGGCAGCGAGATCAAGTGAATTTCACTGCAAGCGGAGGATCCAACCGGATCAGATATTATTCGATGATTAATTTCATATCGGATAGAGGATTGTTAAAGAATACGGATCAAGGAAGCTATTCCACTCAGTTAGCCAATTCGATACTCAACGTACGTACAAACTTGGATATAGACATAACATCGTCTACCCGGGTAAAGGTTAATTTGTCTGGTAAGCTGAAAGAAAAATATTCTCCTGGCAGTATTTCAGATGGAGTGCTCATGGAAACCCTATATGCTTTGCCTGCTAATGCATATCCTGTCAGGAGCCATAACGGTATTTGGGGGGGATCAAACATGTATCCGAAGAATCCGGTTGCCGAGTCATCATCGACAGGATATACCACATCTCATGCCCGTACATTATTGGCGGATCTGACATTGACACAAGATCTGGAAGCTTTGGCTCCAGGGTTGTCAGCAGAATTCCGTATTGGTTTTGATGCCTATTCAGAGACATGGGATGCTCGTTCAAAACAATATTTGTATGAGTCCAATATTGCGCATTTAGACAATAGCGGTATTCCAACCGATACGGTAAACACCCAATATGGAAAGGAGGAAAAACAGTTAGGATTCAACAGTTGGCTGAACAATCAGAACAGACATTCCAATATTCAATTTGCTTTGAATTATCAGAAAGATTTTTCCCAAAGCAATTTGTTCGCTTCTATTCGTTATAAGCAGGATAAAAATGTTTATCTCGGTCAATATAATACGTATATGCATCAAGACATCATCGCTTCAGGCCATTATGGCTTATTGAACAAATACTATTTGGACTTTAGTATCGCTGCTTCAGGGACCAGTCGTTTACCAAAAGCCAATCGTTGGGGAGTATTTCCTGCAATTTCCGGAGCTTGGCTACTTAATAAAGAGTCTTTTTTGAACAATATCGATTGGTTAGACCTGCTTAAATTACGGCTTTCTTACGGATTAACAGGGAGCGATGACGTTTGGAAAAATATGGACAAATATCCTTTTGGAGGAGGTGGAGGTTTTGTTTTCGGTGATGACTTCATTGCAAATGGAGGCATTGCGGAAGGACAATTGCCAAGTTTGAATGCGACATTCGAAAAAAGTAGTAAAGCGAATATCGGAGTTGATATACGAATATTGGACTTGATAGACTTCAATGTAGAAAGCTATTACGATCATCGATATGATATTATGGTTGCAGATGGCAACATTACTTCCGGTTTCTTTGGAGCTACGGCTTCCAACTCTCCAAGTGGCATTGTTAATAATTATGGCGTGGAAGTCGGTATGAACGTAGGCAAGCAGATGAAGGATTTCTTTTTTAATGTCAATGCTCAACTGGCATTCGCTAGAAACAAGATTGTAAACATGAACGAGGCTTTTAAACCTTACGATTACTTGAAATCGACAGGCAGACGTTTAGGACAATTTTACGGGTTGGAAGCTATAGGGTTCTTCAAAGATCAGGCAGATATTAATAATAGTCCGATACAAACATTCTCAACCGTATATCCTGGAGACTTGAAATATAAAGATCAGAATGGTGATAATCGAATAGATGAATTGGATGTGGTACCGATGGGATATAATACGATCTGCCCAGAATTATTCTATTCAATGGGATTCGATTTCGAATATAAAGGATTAGGAATCAATGCTCAGTTTCAAGGTGCCGGCCATTATACTATACAACGAAGCCTAAGTTGCTTTTATGCTCCCCTAATGAATAATCAGACTATTTCAGAACATTATCTGGAAAATTGCTGGAGATCAGGAAAAGACAATACAGATGCTATATACCCGCGTCTTACAACGACAGAAAGTGCAAATAACTATCGTGGAAATTCCGTATTCATGAAAAATATTTCTTTTTTAAAACTACGCTCAGCAGAAATTTATTACAAGTTGCCTGAAAGTTGTATAAAGCCTTTACGCTTACGTGAATTCAAGTTGTTTGCTAAAGGTATGGACCTCTTTTCCATAGACAACGTAAATGAAACAGATCCGGAAGTAATTTGGTCTACTTACCCTGCGCAACGTTCTGTGCATTTTGGTTTTGATCTCGCATTCTAATGTTTATCATAAAAATAAAAAAGATGAAAAATAAATTATTGATATTTAGCATATTGATTCTTTGTACCAGTTCTTGTAATTATCTGGAATATGATGAATCGGATTTCTTGGAAAAAGATGCAGTATTCTCTAGTTTCCAATATACCCGGGATTTCCTAACTAATATATACTCTTATGTTCCTGCCGCATTTGGTACGATTGGTGGAGATGCATTACGTTCTGCAGCATGTGACGAAGCTGTTTATGTTGACAAACTGTCACCTGTACATAGTTTCAACAATGGTGCCTGGAGTACTATTAATACTTTGGATGATCGATGGAATTATTTTAGGGGGATACGAGCTGTGAATATGTTTCTTCAAGAAGTTGAAGGACAGGAATTCGATGAATTGAAGCATAACGAAGATTATGAGGATATCATGGCACAGTTCAAGTATTATCCATACGAGGCAAGATTCTTACGTGCCTATTTTTATTTTGAATTGGCTAAACGTTATGGTGATATTCCTCTTATTACGACTTTGCTTTCTGAAGAAGAAGCCAACATGCAAAAAAGGACGTCATTCGATGAGGTTATTCAGTTTATCGTAGATGAATGTGACGCGATTGCTCCTCATTTACCTATCAGTTACAAAGAACTGATAAAAAGCGAAACAGGGCGTGCAACAAGAGGCGCAGCAATGGCTTTGAAATCAAGAGCTTTACTATATTCAGCAAGTCCATTGTTCAATAAGTCCGGCAATATAGACAAGTGGAAGTCTGCTGCACGTGCCGCTGCAGATGTCATCGAAAAAGCTTGGGATTTCGGTTACATGCCGTTACCGGATTTATGGAGTCTTTGGAATAATAACTATTCTAATAATAATGAACTTATTTTTGGAGTAATGCAACGGGAAGATAACTGGTTTGAACGGGTTAACTTTCCTATAGGTATCGAAGGTGGTGGTAATACGGGACATTGCCCAACAGAAAACTTAGTCGAATCGTATGAAATGCAGGCAAGTGGATTGCCGGTTGCACCTGATGCAGGCTATGAACATATGGATCCAAGCTATGATTCACAGAATCCATATGAAGGAAGGGATCCCCGTATGTATGAATTGGTGGCCCAAAACGGAGCTTGGTGGGTATATGATGAGCAAGTAGAATGTTGGTACGGAGGAAGAAGTGGAAAGCCACAAAAAAATGCAACGGTTACAGGATACTACTTAAGAAAATATGTAGACGGAAGCACCAGTTTGAAAAGCGAATTCGTGACAAGCAAACGACATGTATGGAATATTATGCGTTACAGCGAGATCTTGTTAAATTTTGCGGAAGCTATGGTTGAAGCATATGGAGACCCTAACTATAAAGATGGATATCCGATGTCGGCTAAAGAAGCTGTAGATATTGTAAGAAGCCGTGTACATGTGGACATGCCACCATTTCCAAATAATCTGACTTTAAATGAGTTTAAAGCCAAGTTAAGAAATGAACGTAGAGTCGAACTTTCATTTGAAGATCATCGTTTTTGGGATATTCGCCGTTGGAAGATTGCAGATCAGACAACAGACATATATGGAGTTGACATTACAAAAAAAGAAGATGGCTCATTCAGTTACAAAAAAGTTTTGGTAGAGAAAAGAATATTTAAAGACTGTATGTATCTGTATCCGATTCCACAATCGGAGAGGTATATTAATCCGGAATTGGAACAAAATCCAGGATGGTGAACCGTAGAAGGTGTGTCGTAATACCCGATGCGCCTTCTTTTTTTCGTTGACTATAAAAAT
>NZ_JAHPXO010000041.1:0-40268 GCF_019041495.1 Parabacteroides sp. MSK.9.14 | reverse complement strand
AACTCACTAAAAAATGCATGGCAATCTCTGATTTCATTCGCTTGCGGAAATTAGGGTAAATATGCAACCGGCCCGTCATTGAAGGTATCTGAAAAGGATACCTTCTTTTTGTTATACTGTCTGTTATCCATTTTCTCTGGAAAACATCTTTGATCTTCATAATCATCCTACGCTGGCGAAATAATTCATCATGGACACTACATATCCAAGTAACGGTATCAGTACACCGATTACATATACCATAGCGTACCCCAAAAGGACGAGAGGTAATATTTTACGGTAAAGACCGGCGATAACAAGAAATATAAACAAAAAACAAGAACCATAAACTCCTATTTGAAAACCGGGCATCAATTCATAAACGGGTACGGGCTCGGGGTTAAGCATGGCTCCGGCCACAATGGAATAAAGACTTGCCAACAATATAAATAATGTATACAGGCAGCTCTTAAAAATCCCGGGATCGTTTCTTTTACAATAGAGAATTGTTTGGATATCACTCCTAAGAAACTCAATACCCAGCAAGAGAGCTACCATGACACCCGTATCAAAAGCAGAGAATATATTCATTTCAATCAATCACCTTTGACGCGAAGACATGTATTTATTCCGGAATGCCACGCCTTCGCTTGTTTTACGATATGATATTGATATCCGATAGTTTGGAAAATATTTGAAAAACCTTCGTTGTATGCTTTTAAATTTGCTCATTATACTTATTACATGTTGTATCCGACAAATTGAAAATCCCAGCCATTCTTTCAATTTCTTACCTGCAAATATAGCCCTTTGCCGGGTTGATTGCGCAAGGCGGCCCCTTTCAGGGGCTGGTTGGCTAAAAGAAAATCATCCTCGCTTCGCTGCGGTATTTTCTTTTGCCAAGCCTTGCGCAATCCCCGGCAAAGGACAGTCCGGCAAGTAAGAAACCGAAAAACCGGCTCCACGGAGCCGATCATGTCAAACAAACTAAAAAAATGAAGGTATGAACAGAGAGACAACAAGCAAAGTCCACAAAGGACAGCAGGGTGCCAATCCGAAAATGAGAATGTTGGTTTATCGGGAAAGGAGCTATCCCGCACGGAAGGTGCAAGGCAGGGACGGAAGCTATACGGTTGCCGCAGACAGCCTGGTGCCGGAACTGCTGGACGGCATCAGAAGCCTTGACCCGGCAGCTTTCAAGCTGGACGAGGAAATCGCCTGCTATTGCTCGGACGAGGAAATCCAAAAACTGGCGGACGAAGAACTGGTAGAAATAATTTATGAATGGCAACGGTTATGACTGAAACAACAACAGCAAAGGTCCGGGAAGAACAAGTAACGGGCCTTACCGCAGAGAATGCGCACCGGGTCACGATGATCCGGGAAAAGGGTACGGACCATCCTCCCGTACCGTTCCATTTCAGAAAGGAGCATCATGGAACGGGCAACTATGTACACCTGTACGGAAATCCGGAAGATCGGAATGAATTGCATTCCAGGGACTTCAAAGACTGGGAAGCCGTAGCGTTCAAACATCCTGGCTATCTGGAGGATATGTGGAAACAGGCTTGCGACGCATACGCCTGGAGTTCCTTCGACCCGGAGATTCGTGGCGAGACGGACATCATGATTTACGGGGAGGAGCTGCACAACGACCTGCAACTCATGCAGGAAGAGGAACGGGATACATACATCGCCGCCTACCGGAAAAAGCTATCCGCCCAGCTCTCGGCCCTCTCACGCTGCGCCAACCCGATGGTGACGGGACGAGGCGGATTTGATTACCACAGGCAGGAGAATACGAACAGAAGCTATCAGAACCGCTACGAGGAGTTCCGCAATTGGCGGCAAAAGGTTCTTGAAGCCGTCAGACGAAAAAAGGAAGCCGCACGACCGGAGGAAGAAAAACTGGAAAAGGCATGGCAGACGCTCAAACGCGACATCAAGAGCAGCGCCGACACCATCCACGGGATTGACACCGGACAATGCCGGGGTTATAACCGTGCCCTGTTCGTCAGCAGCATCCTGAACAAGGTATCCACCTTCGCCAATCACGGGGAAGTGGAAATCGTCCGCAGGGCCGTGGACTTCATTTCCGAATATAACGCAAGGCTAAGGAAACCCGTCATCACCCCGAGAAACAAATTCTTCCAATTGCCGGAACTTGCGGAACGGATGCGCGAAAGGCTGAAAGCGGTGCAAAGCCGGGAAAACAAGGAAGTGCCGTTCGAGGGCGGGACACTTGTATGGAACTATGGGGAAGACCGCCTTCAGATCCTGTTTGACAGGATTCCCGAAGACAACAGACGAAAGGAACTGAAATCCTCCGGATTCCGCTGGTCACCCAGAAACAAGGCATGGCAACGGCAGCTCACCTCCAATGCCCTCAGTGCCGCCAAGAGAGTGTTGAACCTTCAAAACATCTGAACCATGAATAACGACAAACTGAAATTCGTAGTCGATTCACGCAGTTTTGACGGCAGCTGCGTGACCACCATGTCTGACGGAATACACGGCGACTACCATCATGAGACACTGGAGGAACTGAGGGACAGGGAAAAGAACCCGTACCTCACAGCCGTGTCCGGAAATACCGTCCGCAAGATGATACGCATCCACCTGCAATCCCTCTGCGCCCCGTTCAGTGAGATTACGGAAGAAAGATATTTCGACTACATGGATGTCTTGCCCCCCATCCGCCATACCCGGAATTTCTTTTTCCTGGGAGAGCCTTATCATGCGGACATCTACCGGTTCTGCTTCCGGGCGGGCGGACGCTACTTCACGGGACTCCGCTCCGTTACCACGCCAAGAAAGGAACTGGAACGGCAGATGGACAACCATTACCGGAACATTACCTTCAAAGGAGACATCCTGAAAGAAAAGCCGATGGTCATCTCTGACCACGCACGGCATGCCTCTATAATTATAGTTCCTTATCTGTTTCTTGACATAAATGGCGAGAAGAAGTTCATCTGCAACCTGATGAGAGGAACGGACGAATCGTCAGGCAGGGATGTAAGGCTGGAAACCGCCAAAATCCTGCGAAGCCTGCGCCGTCATCATTTCCTCTACTTCTCCGGCTATGAGGGAAACGACGATATGGACAAGTTCCTAGGCGAAGTGATGAAGAAAAAGCACACCCTGCTGGCAAACGGCAACTTCCTCCAATATCCCGTGAACCGGGAGTCCGTGTCTTTTACCGGAACGGTCAGGGAAACAGGCGAGCCGTTCTTCTTCCGGATTTACGACAGGGAGCTGTTCCTGCACCTGTTGTACGTCCTGAGAGGCATCAAAAGGGAAAAAGCTAAAATATAACGTGACACATAACGACGGTATGGTGACTGTCTTTCCGACCCGTCACCATACTAAAAAAACAATGAAATCATGAGAACTGTGACCGAAGAATCGTTGCGACGCAGGCTGGCCCGTCTGGAGTCGGCCCTGGAAAGCGAAAAGGCACGCCTGAGAAAAGTATGCGGCGGCATCCCCTGGGGAGCCGGGATGAGGCGTACCAAATGTACCCCCTCATTCCGAAGGGAGGACGAACTGATTGGGAAAATCAAGGCGGTGAGACAGCAACTCTCCCAAATGTCCGCAGGCGGTGACAATCACACGTTTAAAGAAACAGGCAGGTGAATGCCGGCCAATTAACTTGCAAGTCAATAATTTTAAAACCAGTTACGAATATGAACACCCGATTGGCTATAATCCGTTCAGAGGGAAAAGAACATCTCTGCTACCGGGAAGAGGAATGTTTTGTCGATGTATCCTATCCGATGGTGACATTTACCAAAGGGGAGGATGATTTTGAAATTGCCAAATGCGACCATCCGTCCATGGAAGAGACTTTCCTGTATCAGGAAAGCCGTCTCTCAATCGTGATTGAAATGTACCATAACGGCTGGCCGGCATTGTCTCTGAAAGATCCCGTGACCCATGAGATATACACGGTCCTGACGGTCAACTTAGAAGATAAGGCGGCATTCTCACTGCCTGACAGAGCATTCGTGGACATCAACAACAATCCTGATGCCATGGAGTTCCTTCTGTCTAACAAATTGGCTGAGGATACAGGTTATAGACGTCAGAGCGGCTGAGTAAGCTACCCGATGGTCACACTTAACCTTCCGACGTTTTACAGGCTTGACCCACATGCCTTTAGCGCAATATTGAATATCCGGTAATCCTTCCGGGCAATGAATCTGGTATCAACAATCAAATGGGAAGAATCATGAAAAGATATGACATAAGAGTAAGGTATTCCTTCGAGGGCACTTACACGGTAGCGGCAGAAGACCGCGATGAAGCAAAAAGAATGGTAAATGACGATTGCGGTCTTGTTTTGGGCGGCGATATCCACACGACACGCGATGACGATGAAGTGTTGGACTGGGATTTCTGTATCCATCCCGACACGCGGATTCTCTCCTTGCAGGAAAGAGGCGGAAAAGGAAGTTTACCGTCAGAAGCCGTTGATTTCAGCGGCAGGATCAAGGAACTGCGGGGGGACATCATCGACGCGATACGGCAGTTGCTCCATGCTCACTGCGTGAAAGAAATTCGTCTTCCGGAAGAGGATTATGATCCGGTCTGGGTGATATGGTTTGGCAAGAACGGAGAACCATATGAATGCAGGGTGACAGGACTCCGGGTAACGGCGGACAGCCTGACCGTCCTTGCCGAAGAGAAAGAAAGCGGTGACGAGGTGCAGTGTCACAGCCCGTTTGAACTCGGCGCGAAGAACATAGACTGGCTTCATGAGATGTATGAGGCTGTGTGGCATCAACTGAGAGAAACAAACAATGTAGAATCACAAATAGAAGAACCATGAAATATCAAGCGGAAAATACCGTCTCCAGTTTCTTCTACTACATGTGGAACGCCTGGAGCGAGGAGGAATGCAAAACCGTGTATGGCGGCATGTACCCGCATTTCTGGGAAAAATGGTGCGTGGCGACAGACAAGGGCACATTCGGCGCGGCGGAACGGTTCTATCTGGAACTTTCGGAAGACAACCGCAGGCTTTTGGTGGAACGGGCCGTCTCGATATACGACGGACGAGGCCTCAGAAACAGGAACAGAAACATAAAAAATCAAACAGCATGCAGGGAAACATTATCAGTCTGATCTGCAACTCATGCGGTTGCGGTCAAACGGAAGCACAGGAATACCTGGACTCCGAAATCCGGTACCTGCGCGAATTGCAGGAGGCGGACGACCTGAGAGAAGATGACATGGAAACGGCCTGTCTCAACCTCGGTCTTGACCTTGACTACCGGGAATATTTTATCAACCGCCTCGCAGGGGCATAAAAAACTTATGGCTATGACTTATTTTCAGAACATACACTCTCTGGCGGACTTGAAGAAAGAATACCGCCGGCTGGCATTGGAGCACCACCCGGACAAGGGTGGTGACACCGCAATCATGCAACAGGTGAACACCGAGTTTGGAAGGCTTTTTGAGGCTTGGAAAGAAAAACCGGATATTCCCTCGACCTCAACCGGATATGAATATGACTATCCGGGAGCCACGGCAAAGGAATACACCAAGTATGTGTATAACGAATACCGCTGGAAAGGCCGCAATTACAAGGGGCAGCACGCTCCTGAAATCGTGGGACTGGTACGGGCATGGCTCAAGGAGACCTATCCGGGATACAAGTTCTCTGTCAGACGGGAGAATTGCCACTCCATCCATATCCGGTTGATGAAAGCGGATTTCGAGGCGTTCACCAAAGAGTCCGGAAAAGTTCAAGGCGATGTCAACCACCATCATATCCATTCAGACAAATCCTTGACGGACAGGGCAAAGAATGTAATGGTGAATATCTGCGATTTCATCATGTCGTACAATTTCGATGACAGCGACCCCATGACGGACTATTTTCACACCAACTTTTACCTGACGCTCGGAATCGGAAGTTACAAACAGCCGTACAAGGTGGAACCGCCCAAACTCGGCAGCAAAGACAAGCCGGAGATATTCAAGCATCCGGAAGGTCCGGCACACGAGGCAATGCGCCGGGCATTGGGCAAAGCGCGTTTCGGCTTCATCGAAAGCCGGAAGTATGCCGGGGAAATAATTCTGGGGGAAGACTGTTTCGGCTCACGGGGCGAAGTCTATTTTTGGCCGAAGGAATATTCAAGCGCAAAAATGGCCCAAAAACGCATCGACAAACTGGAGGAAGCCGGAATAAGGTGCGAACTCACCGGCTATAACGGAGGATACATCCGCCTGCTCGGATACACCCCTGAGATGAGAAATTCCCTGGAACGGGAACGTCAGGAGTATGCCGCCGCGTATCAGGCATGGTACTCAAAACAGAATTTAAAAACAATCTGATTCAGAAATTATGGATACAAACAATTTGGACAAGTGGTGGTACGGACTTCCGGAAAACACCAGACAGGCTATAGGAAACGATGGGATATGGGAAAAACTGGATATGCCGTCCCGTTCGGCGCTACACCGGTATTCCCGGCTTAGAATTTACGGAACGGCAAAGGACAGGGATGAGGAACGCACGCTGCTCAATGAAATCGCGTGCGGACTGGGCGACCTTGCCCTTGTCCGTAAAAACGGCATCGCTTTGGAGAAAATGTGCAACGGGAACGGGGAATTTTACGATGAATACCAGGAACAGTTCGACATATTATATGACAATTACGGACATACAATAGAAAATATAAGCTGGCCGGACTGGATCGGACATACAATTCCGACAAACAGGGAACTGGTCCGGTTATTGGAACATCACGGTTACAAGCGTATGGAAATCGATACCGACAGAAGAATCCCGAAAACTTTCTATGTTTTCCGTCGTGGGTTGCACATCAACGCAAGCGAGGACTTGTCTTACCACATCGTACCGCAACAGGACAGTTTCGGACTGGGGCGTTTTGCGGTATGCGCTACCAAAGACGGTGAAAGCTCCCAGCTGGGAACTGACTGTGCCCGGCTCTTTTTGAGGCGCTTCCTTGCCTTCCTGAAGGGTGAAAGAAGCGGGAAAGAGATTATAGATGAAATATGCAACAACCGACAAACTGAACGATAGTATGAAAGCAAAAGTATTCAAGTACAGGTCTGACGGGAATACCGTCGTGGCTCCTTATATGGAACTGGAACCGTACGCCGAGAATGTATATCTCTCCCTGTCTAGAAAGAACGAATATGGGAATGAGGACGATGACTGTTTCCATGTGGTCTGCCGGATTGAAAACGTTTATTTCTCCAGCGGGCAGTATTCACGCCGGTTCCTCAACGGAGAAAACCGCAGGGACGAAACTGCCGCCTATTGCAGGAACTGGATCGCGGATACGCTTCAGGGCGCGGAAAGAGGAGCCTTTGTCAGGTTGATCTCCGTCCGCGTGTTCGAGGCTCTCGGACTTGACACCACCCCCCTGGTGCAAGCCCGTGAGGCATACAAAAGGAGGCAGGAACAGAAACGCAGGGAACAGGAGGAGAAAGAGGCGGAAGAGCGCAGAGCGCGGGAAGAGCAATATCAGCGGCTGCTCGATGAACAGAAACAGAAATTCCTGGACGGGGAACGGATCACGGGAGGAATGTTCCTTGAAATCACCGGAAGGGACGGTTTTGACATCCATATCAGAACCAAAGGGACATTCAACAGGCATGTAAGAGGCATTGACAGGAACGGAACCGTCAGTTACCGGAAAATCAAAGGTCTCCGGACTCCGGACTTTACCGGATGCCATAAGGCCGTGGGCGATTATCTTGCATTTATAACAACAAGAAAGGGCAAATAATAAAACCTGGCGGTAACGGCGTGCTCCATGCGGCTGTTACCGTTGCCGGCTTCCGGACTCACAACTTACGGTTCAGCGCCATCGCCAACGGAAACATAAACCGGTTATAGGCCTTGAGCTTTTGCAAATTCAGCGCATATCCGGCATAGGGGCTGGTCAGATCGGTATAGAAGAATACATCGGTAAATCCCGCGTGTTCCTCCACAATTTCACCATCCAACGGAATCTCCTCCACATTGAACCGCTCC
Source organism: Parabacteroides sp. MSK.9.14 (assembly GCF_019041495.1). Classification (NCBI taxonomy): domain Bacteria; kingdom Pseudomonadati; phylum Bacteroidota; class Bacteroidia; order Bacteroidales; family Tannerellaceae; genus Parabacteroides; species Parabacteroides sp. MSK.9.14. The sequence goes on along the minus strand of NZ_JAHPXO010000041.1, from coordinate 32,269 downwards.
AGAGGCAGCTCTTCCAGACGGGCATGCTCCGCATTGCCCAATACGTTCAGGTTGCGGTTAAACAGCACGAATCCTTTCTTCCTGTAATCCACACGCATACCATACGGACGCTCCACAAGGAAAGCATCCGCCGCTTTCTTTATATAGTTTTCCATGATCCTGAAATTAGAAACTGCAAAAATACACCATTTGTCCGGCAATGGCGAACAAATCAGGAAGATTATCTCCGGAAGCCATACAAGATCCCGCAACAAGGAACAACCGCATATTTTATTTCCCACCCTGCAAAGGTAGTCCCGTGTCCTGTGTACCCGTACAAGGTCAGGCCCCTGCGGGGTTGGCTGAAAGAAAATCATCCTCGCTTCGCTGCGGTATTTTCTTTCGCCAAACCTTGCGGGTACGGCCACGGGACTGTCAGGCAGGCGAGAAATAAAAATACCGGCTCCCGGAGCCGGACGTGTTTAACAGATAAAAATACAAAAGTCATGAAAATCCTGAATGAAGAACATTTCGAGAATGTAAGGCGCTATGCCGAATCCATCGGTGACACCTCGCTCCAAAAATGTCTGGAACGGTTGAAAAGCTGGGAAGAAAACCCTGACTGTCCCTGCGAAATCTCACTCTACTACGACCATGCCCCGTACTCGTTCGGCTTTACACAGCGCTATCCCGACGGAAGGACAGGTATCGTGGGAGGTCTGCTCTATCATGGAATACCTGACAGATCGTTTGCCGTAACATTGCAGCCGTTCCACGGATGGCAGATACATACCTGAAAAACATGAGACTCGACAATGACCGAAAAGCAGACTTCAGAACAGAGAATCCGAGGTCTGCTTTTTCATTTCTTGCTGTAAAGATAGCCGTTTCCCGGGCTGATTGCGCAAGGCGGCCCCTTTCAGGGGCTGGGTTGGCTGAAAGAAAATCATCCTCGCTTCGCTCCGGTATTTTCTTTCGCCAAGCCTTGTCGCAATCCCCGGCAAACAGGCCGGAAAGACACCAAGAAATAAAAATGCCTACCCATGTAGGCCGATGTTTTACTTAAAAAAGAACGGATATGGAAACACTGGATTATAACCGGCTGCTGCTTGTCTCTCTGTGGCAATACAACCACCATGGGGATGAAGGGCTGACTCCCGCACTTTTCGAGGAAACGTTCGGAAAGGTCTATGGAAGTCACTGCTACGAAAAATGGACCGGCTACTTCAATCAGAATCTCTGGGACATGATTGCCTATTTCAGAAGCGAGAAGGAGAACGGACAGAAGTTCTGTGATATGGTTGCCCGCCAGGTCAAATTGTACCAACAAAAACGCTCTCAATATGAAGTACGGTAATTTTTATGATTTGGAAAGCCTGACTCTGCTCAACAGGCATGAAGGGTGTGCCTGTTCCATAAAGGAGTGCGACGTGGAGAAGGTGAACCGGCTGATTTCAAGGATGCGGGAGGACAGGGAAAGAGTCAGTTTACCGACCGCAGGGGATGTCGTCACTTATACTACCCGTGGCGGTGACTATTATCCGCAGGCACACATTGAAAGGGGCGATGACCGGGAAGTCCATATTTGCCTTCTCCCACAGACACCTTTCTGCCATGAAAATGAAAAGTGTACCGGTTACAATACGGAAGGAGGCCCTTGGGTTATAACCGGTCCGGAATTGCTGCTTCCCGATGGCATACGCAGCAAACAGTTCCGGATGTGGGGGCATACCGGAAGGCACAGGAACGGTGCCGTCCTCTTCCACACATTCGTCAGGGCATGGAAATACACGGAACCCGATCCTCTGTACGGAAAGTACACCACAAAAGAATGGACGAGATACATCATCGAGTGTCAGCCGGATATTGAACCGGCTGATGCCTTTATCTATCGGAATGAGTCATTCACCCTTTACTCGCGGGAAGAACTGGAGCGGCTGGTCGGGATTCTGCACGGAGAACTTTTCAACGGATTCCGTCCCGGTCTGTTCATACTCTGGGCATACCGTATGGAATGGAAGGAACTTCCCACATGGGAATGGAACATGCTGAAAGCGGAAACGCACCTCTTTTTCCTTGGCGTCTCCCCCGTCAAGATACGGACAGACCATAACGGACATACAGTAACCTTCTATAAAAAAACAGAACAATATGACACGCTATGAGACATCCCCAGAAGTCCGGCCACTTGAAAAGACAATCTGTGAGTTTGCAGGCTTGAACGGGTACGATCCGATGAACGTGTTCACAGATTTCCTGCGTTACGTCATACACGGATTCTCACCGGGCGCTCCTCCGCTGAAAGACTGGAGGTACAAGCGGCAGCAGAATGCCGCATTCATGAAAATGTTTGCGGAATGGGTGCGGCTCATGCAGAAGCAGCTGGAGGCCGCATCCTGGTATGACGCGTTAGGAGACCTTTTCATGGCGCTCAGTTCCAGAAAGGGACAACAGGCGCAAGGGCAGTTCTTCACTCCCGTACATATCTGCGACCTGATGGTAATGTGTACGGAAACGGACGGAAAAAAGACCGGGCAGAGGATAAACGACCCTACCTGCGGAAGTGGGCGTCTCCTGCTGGCATATCATGTACGCCACCTGGGTAATTATCTTGTCGCGGAAGATGTCAACCGTACCTGTTGCCTGATGACCATATGCAATATGCTCATTCACGGCTGCGTGGGGGAAGTCATCCACCATGACAGCCTCTGCCCCGAAAACTTCATGGACGGCTGGATGGTAAACCATACACTGACCCAGACGGGCATTCCTTCCATTCGCCGGATGAGCGAGGAGGAATATCGGACAAGCAGGAACATGTCCGTTGACCTGCTCAGAAAGCAGAAAGAGAAATTGCGCCAAATGCAGCCGGACAAGAAACAATTGCCATAAAAACATGGCAGAATTTATAAACAATAAAACGAATGATTATGAAACTGAATGTTAGCAATGAATTGAAATCCCGCCTGGTGCATGCGGCGGAAAACGGAAGTGTGATAGCCAAAGACATCCTTTCGGAAGTAAAAAAGAACGTACCGGTGGAAGAGATCATACGCGGTACCTACAACTGCTTCTCCACCAAGCGCAAGCGGACGGAAGCGGGCACGTTCAAGAAAATCCGAATCGTGTTCACGGCCTGCAGCAAGGATCTGGCCCATCCCAGTTTCCCGGACCGGAACAACCCGCAGGCACCCTGGTTCCCGGAGAACCGGACAGACCTGGAACCCTCCACGTTTGTGGAACTGTTCAAGAACCTGCCCAAGTACTCACCCGACGAAATCAATTATTTCTGTAGTTCTCTCTCATTGGACAGCAAAGTCACGGTCAGGCTGCATGAAAGCATGAACGACTTCATGGAAGCCTATCTGGAAAGCAACTACAGCCCCATCTCCGACAGTGACACATCCAGCCTGCACAGTTCCTGTATGCGGTATGAGGACAAGGCACGCAACGCCGCTGACTTCTATACCAACTTCGCCGGCGCTAAAATCCTTGTGGCAAGGGACGAGAGCAACAACATACTCGGACGGGCTGTCGTATGGAACGAGGTAACATTGTGGAAATCAATAAACACACCGATTGCCGCCTCCCTGCTGGACCGCATCTATTCCTCACACGCATTCGTCGCCGAACTGATCCGCAAGCAGGCGCAGGAGGCGGGCATCCTGTTGCGACGCAGATACAACGATTATACACATACAACGGATTTCACCGTACTGAATCCCATTGAGGGGCAGGAATGGGCGGCCGGAGACAATATACAGGTTTCATTGACGGTGAAAGTGCCCGCCTGCAGGTGGCACAAGAAAGGGGTGCCTTACCTCGACACGTTCTACAGCCTCCATCTGACGGACGGTAACCTGGAACTGAGAAATACGGAGGGCGACACGAGCATAGCCACCTGCCGGAGCACGGAAGGGCGCGCAAACAGGAGAAAATATGTATGTCCCAAATGCGGAAAGATACATTCCTTTCCGGATACGGCATTCTGCAAGAATTGTCAGGACATGTTCTATATATCCACCGTATTCGGAAAAGTACTGAAAGGCACGTCCGCGGAATACAAGGGAAAGAAATATCCGTCCTTCCTCTTCAAGAAGGGACGTCCCGTACCGGAGTTCAGACGGTACCTGCAAATCGAAAAGTTGTTCATCTCCTGAAAAGTCAGTATCATGGAAAAATTAATGGCTCTTTACAACATCTCCTCCCCCTCCGGCAAGGAGGGGAAGATGGCCGGGTTCATCATCGGGGAACTCAGGCGGATGGGTATTCCTTTCCGGCAAGACCGGCACGGAAACATCTACGCGGTCAAAGGCAACCGGAAAAGCTACCCCTGTGTCGTGGCGCACATGGACGAGGTACACCGGCGCAAGACAGGCACCTATGCAGCCCATCTTGTGGCGGACTCGATGATTGTCGGCTATGACCGCAAGCGTAAACGGATGGCCGGAATCGGCGCGGATGACAAGAACGGCATCTGGATCTGCCTGAAATGCCTGGAGGATTTCAAGGCGGTGAAATGCGCCTTCTTCGTACAGGAGGAGATAGGATGCATAGGCAGCGGCCATGCCGACATGTCCTTCTTTTCCGACTGCCGTTTCGTCATCCAGTGCGACCGGAAAGGGAACGGGGACATGGTGACACAAATCAACGGAATGAGGCTCTGCTCCAATGAGTTCATTTCGGCAGTAGATCCCCGGAGGTACGGTTACAAGCCTGCACAGGGGCTGGCTACGGATGTGGCGGCATTGAAAAGGAACGGGCTGGAAGTATCCTGCGTCAATCTCTCCTGCGGATATTATGAACCTCATACGGACAACGAGTACACCATCCTGGCGGATCTTTGCAAGTGCTACCGGTTTGTCCGGCACATCATCTGTTGCCATAAGGAAACCAGCACGCATATACCGGAAACGGAAAGAAAACCCTTCCCCGGATATTATGAACTGTTCGGAACGGCCGGATATAGCGAAAAGGATTATATCCGTCTGTCAGAAGAGTACAGATCTGAATTTACTAAAACAAGCAGGACAAGCCATAAGAACAAATTGTAATTTATCAACGACTTTAAAAACAAGAAATATGGAAGCAACAGTCATGCCGGCCACTGCACCGGTACAGAAACAGCAGGGACTCAACCAGGTAGTCATCAACAAGGTACGGCGAATGATAGAAGGCAGGCAGGGGGATGTCATGGACACCATCAACCGTCTGCTCAGTGAGGGACGGATCGCGCAGGATTTCATCGCTCCCATCGGGGTAAGCCAACGTAGCAAGGAACGCCCCGTTATCTCTTTCAAAGCGGAAGGAAGGGTACAGATGGCAATGCCCGAAGGGAACTTCAACCTGCACGGCAACGCCATAAGCCAGATTTCGGAGAAGATGGGCATTCCCGCCAAATACCTGCGCGAGCTTTCCGCCGGGGATGTTTGGCAGAAACAGTTGTGCGCCACCATCCTGAACGAGCATTCGGGATGGACCGAGCGTACACGGGTACTGATACGGGCGGTAGGAATGGAAGTCCGGGGCGTATTGTCGGACTCCTACCGTCGGCTGAACTCGGTGGATATCCTGACCGCTTTCATCCGTGAGGCGGGAGGACAGGGGGCGGTCGTGTCCGATGCCTATATGAACGACACGAAAGTATGGTGTGAGACAATCCTGCCCACTCCGATAGAGATACCCACCCGTAAGAACGGAACGGTCATCATCTTCGCAGGAGCACGCTTCTCCACATCCGACTATGGCAACGGATCGGTGGACATGCGGTCGTTCCTGCTCAACGGGGCGTGCCTGAACGGGATGGTCAGGGAGTCCGTCATGCGGCAGATACACCTTGGAGGCCGACTGCCGGAATCCCTGTCCCTCTCCCAAAAGACCTACGAACTGGACACGCAGACCACCGTATCGGCTGTTTCCGACCTGACCAAAGGACTGTACAGCAAAGACACCATCATGCAGAAGGCCATCGAAATTCAAGGAGCATCGGAAATTGACGTGGATTTCGACAAGGAACTGAAGAATCTGGTGCAGAAAGGAGCCTTGTTGAAAAACGAAGGACGCGAGGTGGAAAAACTGCTGATGAACAACAATCCTGACGACGGAGTGACAGGCGGGGCCACGCTCTGGAAACTGACACAGGGAATCACCGCCTTTGCAAGGGAACAGCAGCCGGAACGCTGCCGGGAACTGCATGAAATATCGGGGCAGCTGATGAACCGGGTAAAGGTAAATTAAGAGTGGCTAAGACTAAAGCCGTGAACGGCGATGGCAAGCGTCCGTTCACGGCTTTGCATAATTTCAATCTACGGTATATAGAACAGTTCAAACTCCTCTTTTCTTCTTCTCTCTATGCCTGGAATGACTTTCCCCCGATAACAGCGGAACGATACATATTCCCTGTAAATATCCCGGTTGCCGCTGTCCAGTTTCTGAATCAGTCTGCTTTTAGGTATTTTGCCGTTTCCGATCAGACGGTAACAGCCTACATTAAAGCCTAACAGACTTAAAAGAAGCGAGTCTTTTCCATATTTACGGAATACGTTCAGGCACCGTTCAAGGTCGCATCTCAAAAGTGAGTCCGCCTGTGCCTCACTCAGGTTCTCGGTCAGCTTCTCATGGGGGAGCAGGCGGTGTCCGTAACCGATGTAAGGCATTTTCCCCCGGTGCCAGCCTTCCCACCGCTTGATGCAGGCTACCGCCTTATCCTTGTCAGACGGGGGATTTTCCGCCTTGCCATACAGAACAAGTGACAGAAAAATCATAATAACCGGTATTCTTTTCATGCGGCCTCCGTATTATTGTCTTCCTCCTCCGCATCCTTTCCATTGAAATCATATGTCAACTGTTGCAGATTTCCCCAATTGTCTTCAAAATAGAGGTCTATGGTCTGTGATTCCTTGCCGCTCTGCGAGGTATAGTAAAGACGGAATTTCCATTCGTTCAGCAAATAACGGTCATTGGGTTTCAGTACCGTTCCGTCCTCCATCTTCAGACTGCCCTTTCCGTCGGGCTGGAAATACCTCAGCGTATAGACAGTTCCGGAAAAGTTTCCTTCCGGCTTGATTTCCAGACGGATTTCCACCGTCTCACCGTTTACGATTTCGTCCGCCACCGGCATGGACTCCACCGTGAACGGGTATTCTTGTCTGATATCCAGCTCATTGTCACAGGCGACAAGGGCAAGAAAGGAAAATACCATGCAACAGGCTGTCATCATAAAATCAAGGATTCTTCTTTTCATGGGTATATGTTCTTTTTAAGGTTAGAAAATGTATTTGACTCCGGCTCCATACTGGAAATGGCAGCGGCCGGAAGCGCCACCCCATACAAAACGTTCACGCAGGCGTATCAGCAGGGCTATCCTGTCCGACAGGTATCCCTCCGCTTCCAGTGTCACCGCGCCTCCATAGATGAAGGACTCATACTTGCGCAAGGAAGCTCCGTCATCCAACAGGCGGTTTCCGTTGTTCACGGCCTCGTAGCCCAGCAAGGCGGAAGCGCCGAGGTTCAGAAAGAAAGACTTGCCGGATGTGGAAAGGATTGTATGATAATAACCGCCTTCCCCTGTATATTGCGACAGTGGGACATACGTGTTCCGGTAAGGGTTATTACGTTGTAGCATCTCACAGCCAAACACCCACTGGTTCCCTTTCTTTGTGTAAGTGGCAACAGCCAGCGAAAAGGCGTAGCCCGCATCATGGCGGTCTGCCCGGCTGTAAAAGCCGTCGGCCATTTCAGCGGTAAAGCGGACGGATTTCATCCCCGGCAGCCGGCGCTGGGCTTCCGCCTGCCCCGTAAAGAGGGCAAGCAGGAGGATAATAAAGATGAAGTTTCTTTTCATGGCACTCATCTTACTTTCAGTTCATTGACAGTCTCGGCGCGTACAAGGTCTTCGTTCTCCACCTCAAACGACTGATGGCGGCCACCCTGTTTCTCGTACATCTCCACGACCAGCTTCTTGCCGTCGGGGATGGTGAACTTGGGCAGGGCGAACACCGTCCGCTCGTTCTTCTTCCCGTCCACACGGGTCACATAGTTGAAGGCACGCAGCGGATAGATAACCTGCTCCTGCATGGCGGTACGCTTCACGATTTTCTTGTCTACAATCTTGAAAGTTACGAAGTCCACATCGAAAGGCACGTGCGTGGCGTTCTTCACCTCGGTATGGAAATAGAGCAGCTCGCCGTGTGCGTAAAGCCCCTTGAGCAGGTATTGAACCCCGAACCGCTTGCTGCCGATGTGCTTGACCTTGCGTTTGTCCTGCCCATACACGGATTTCATGATCAGCCGTACCAGACGGGGCGACTCCCCGGCGAGTTCCTGCAAGTAGATTTCCATCGCATTGTTCGGACGGTTAACCGACTCCCCGTCATGGATGAAGTCGCACATCTCCACGTTCAGCAGCAACGGCTCGTCGGCATACTTGACGTTGAATGTGTAAAAGTTGCCGTCCTCGGTTATCACGCTCATATTGGTTTCACTGCGGAAATGTTTCCGGGTCGCCTTCACACGGATGACGTTTTCCGCACCGTCCGCCTTGCCCGCTATCAGGTTGGGGGAACCCAAATCCACGTATCTTACGGGAGAGGGGAAAATTATATGTACAGTCTTGTCATACGTGATTTCCAGACCATGCGGGGGAATCATTTGGCTGAAGCCGATCTTGCGGCTCAATCCCTCGTAATAATCCCCGCTGCCTTGCTGCGCGTATGCAGCCACTGCGCCCATAATCAGGGCAAACATCATCAGAATCTTCTTCATGTGCGTTCTTGATTGGTTGGTGAATAAATGGTTGGTTTCTTTTCTCTTTTCATTTTTCGGGAGAGTGCAGCAACAGCCGGTGTCCGGCTTTTAGGGTGATTTTCACCGCACGCATTTTCTTTTCCACATATTGCGACACGCCCTGTATTACCCCCTTGCCCACGTCCGAGGCAATCTGCGCCCCGGCATCCGTCGAGATGTTGATGCTGCTCCCCATTGAGGCGCCCATACCCGCGGCTATCTCACGCGCCGCATCATACTCCATCGAGTTCGGCACGAGGATTCCCCGCTGTCCGTCGGCATCATATACCTCCAGTTCCACAGGAAACAGCGTGCCCTTGTATTCCACCGTCTCTACAAGGATGTCCATCCGCTCCCCCTGGATGCGTGTACCGCCGGTCAATACCATCCCTTGGGGAATGAGCCGGTCGTCCACCGCCATCGGCTCCAGTAACCGGATGCGCAACACCTGCCCGTCCGATACGGTCTGCGTGCCGTGTACACAGGCGGCGATGGTATTCCTGCCGGAAGGGAGTGTCCTGCCTATAGGGGTGTGGAAACCGGTATTCCTCTCTCCCGCAAATTCGGCGATGAAATCCTCATTGCCCATAGGTTGTGCAAGCGATGACACCACCTGATTCCGTACCTGTTTCACCGGGCGGACGGCTGTCCTGTCTTTCCGGTCGCTCCGGCCATTCACGGCAGCCGGGGCATCCGGTTGCTTCCCGTTGTACCGGGCGGCCAGCTCGTAAGACTTTTCCAGCAGTGCCATCTTTTCTTCCAGGGTCTGTCCTTCCGGCTGTCCTTCCGCCGGTCTCTTTTCTTTTTCCAGTTCCTCTATACGGCGGAGCAGATCGGCATTTTGTTGGTTTTCATTCCGGGTATATACAGCACCCAGCGAGCGGTTCATATTCCGGTAGGCTTCCGCAGAGGAATGGACGGAGCCGGGGGATTTCCCCGTTTCCGGTTCCGGCGGAAGTTCCGTGTTGGCTTTTCCTGCGGTAAGGCCGGCAGTATCCTGACTGTCCTTGTTGAGCAGCTTGGACATCTCCTGGAAGGTTCCCCTGCGCCATTTTTCCTTTTTAGCCAGTGCTTCCTGCTCGTAGGCGCTTACCTTGTCGCCCTCCATTTCCGAATCTTTCGGCGAGGGCATCTCTACGTTGAATCCCTTGCCCTTTTCCTTTTCCGCCTTCTCCTTTTCCGACGGGCTGAATACCAGCAGGAGAAATCCGGCGCACAGCAGGCAGAAGAACGGATAGACAATATACCTCGCGCGTCGGCGCTTCTCTTCGGGAGTCAGCGGCTTGTCACTCGACAGCCCCAGCCGTTCCCTGATTTTCTGAAAGTCCATTTTCATGTTTCTGGATGTTTGAATGAATGGTTGTTGTTTCCGGCCGTAACATGACGGGCCGGATATGCCCGGTTTTCATGTCGCCCTTCCGTTCCCCCAAACGGGACACGGAAGAGACAACCGAGTACAGGCAGGCTGCCGTGAACAGAAGCGAGACGACACTTGTCAAGACAATGCGCTGCTTCCCGGTCAGCCGGCGGCAGAACAGCCGGATACGGCTGTCCGCACGTTTTAAGACGGCAGGTTTCCCTCTCATCGTTCCACACTCCTTATATCCCTGTTCTCCAGTATGGTGAACTGCTCGATGATGAACCCGTTGGGATTGTCGTCCGAACGCCCCGTATTCTGGAGCGAACAGGAGGTGACAAGGCTTCGCTCGGTCACGTTGCTCTCACGGATGATCAGCTGCCGGGCATATGTACGCGCCTTGTAGGGATAGGCGGCAAAGTCGCACACCACGCTGTCCACGTGTACCACCTGGTTGATGTTGCCCGAAATCAGCCGGTTGTAATATCCCTTTTCGGCAAAGTCCACATAGTAGTGATAGGCGCTCTTGTCCGCCAGCTGCAGGGCACGGCCTATATTGTGCTCGATCGCGTCCTTCTGCGGGGAGAGCGAGAAGAACAGCTCGTGAAAACGCCGGACGTGTTCCCGCGCCTCGGCGGGGCGGTTCTGTGAAAGATCCTGCGAGAGGGCGAGCATCAGCGACTTGCCCTTATCCAGCACATAGATCTTTTCCCGTTGCTTCTCGGCGAAACGGTACGAGCTCCACAACGCATAGCCGGTAATGAGCGCACAGCAGCCGGTAAAGACAGCCAGCATCAACCGGATACGCCTGAAGCTGCTCTCAATGTTGGTCAATGACTTGAATTCCATTTAGCGAATGATTGGTTTGAATGAATAAATAAATGTTCCGGTATGACCGGGCGGCTCCTTCCGACAAGTCGCCAACCCGGTAATCCAAGTTGCCGACTCACGGAAACGGGTTGCCATAGAGCCTATTTGCCCCGCAGCCTTCCCCCGATATTCCCCAGTACGGCACCGCCCGTCCCGGCAGCGAAACCGCCCGCTTTCGTGGCCGTGCGGTTCAGGTTACGGCTGAAGTTTCCGGCTCCGCCCGCCTGTACGATCCAGCCCGCCACCGTCGGGACGGTGAAGTACCCGATAATCCCTATCAGCATGAATATGATATAGACGCTATTTGAGTTGTCTATCGAGTAGTCGGGGTTGTTCTGTAATTCCAGAATGTCATTTTGGAGCATCAGCACCTGGAGCTTGGCGAGCAGGGTGCTGAACAGGTCGCTGACCGGAAGCCAAAGGTAGACGGATATGTACCTCGTGAACCACTGCCCGAGCGTGGACTGGAAACCGTCCCATACGCTGAAGGCGAACGCCACCGGTCCCAGTATGGAGAGCACGACAAGGAAAAAGGTCCTCACGGTGTCTATCAGCAGCGATGCCGCCGCGAATATCAGTTCCAGCAGGCTGCGGAAGGCGTCACGGATTTTCTTCTCCAGATTGTACATCCCCACCTCCACGTACATGCCCAGGCGGGAGGCGGTATCTATGGTTGACCAGCCCAGCTCGTCCAGCTGACGGTCGAATTCCTCGTCGCTCACCAGGTAGGCGGTTTCGGGATTGCGCAGCATGGCCTCCCTTTCCAGTTCCTCCTTCTGCGCCCTGTACTGTTCCATATCCAGCGTCTGCCCCTCAAGCATCTTGTGCGTACCCTGTACTATCGGGCTGAGCACGGTGTTCAGCGTGCCGAGCACCAGCGTGGGGAAAAGCAGGATGCAGATGCCGATGGCGAAGGGACGCAGCAGGGGATAGACATCTATCGGTTCGGCACGGGCCATCGACTGCCACACGCGGACGGCGACATAGAACAGGGCACCCAGCCCGGCAAGTCCCTTTCCCACGTCCATCATGTCCTTGCAAAGGGGCTGCATATCGTCATACAGGGTCGCCAGTATGGTATGCAGGTTGGCAAAATCTATCGACAACGGCATCATGGCTACCAGTATTTGGAGGTTTCATTCCCGTAAAGCCGCATCACCCGGTCCAGGTCGTTCTTCTTTCTGGCACGGAGATAGCTCACGGCGATGTTCTTGTTCGTGTAATAGCTCACCAGGTTGCGGTAGCGGCGCATCTCATAGTAGCAGCGGTCCACCACGTCCATGCGGTCCTTGTCGGTCATGGAGAGCGTGCTCACGTTGATGACCTGCCTGAGATCCTGCAGCACGCCGTTGCTCTCCTCCAGCAGGCGGGTGTAGCCGAAGGCGATGGCGTCCAGCTCGCGGGGCGAGAAGTTCCCGTCGTTCATCATCTTGCCGAAGTTCGTTACATAGATGTCGGACACGTCGCCCACCATCAGGATGATGTCGCGCACCTTGCGGGCGTCCTGTATCAGGTCGTTCACCGCCTTTAACTGGTCGTAATACTTCTTGGCCTGCTCGTAAATCTTCACCGTCTCCGCAAAGCTGTCGGCCGTATTGACCGCCGTTTTCGAGGTATGGGCGATGTTGTCCGACATGTTGATGATGCTTTGGGCAAGGTTGCCGGGATCGGTCACCACCCACTGGGCATTGGCGCCGGTGCCGCACAGGGCGAGTACCGTTCCGATCAGGAGTGACTTCGCTTTCATGGGCGTTCCTCCTTCCGCACATAGTCACCGTTCGGGGAGAAGGTCAGCACGTCGGCGGCCTCGTTGTAGGAGATGTCGATGCGGTGCCCCGTGTTGATGAACAGGTTCCCGTTCTCCTCAACCAGCAGGTAGGTCTGAGGCCTGAGACGGCGCATCTTTCCGCTACGGGCGAACACCGTCACCTTGTAGGCTTCCCCTTCCTTATATACCAGCACGTCCGGCTTGCCTTCCACGCTGCTCCACGAGCCGCAGAGCTTGTCACGGTCGGTGCCGCTCTCCGAGCAGCCTTGCAATACCATGGCGGCCATACCGATCAGGCACACCGCCAGTCTCATAAGGGATTTGTTTCTCATTGTTCTCTTTTTGGGGTTGATACTTGTCTTTGTTCCTCTCGTTTTCTCTCTGCCATCCGGCGGATGGCAAGTTCCAGGTTGCCGTCCAGCTCCTCGGCAAGCCGTTGCACTTCCAGTTTCTCGGACTCTTCCGTCGTGAACGTGAAATACTCTTCCGCGCTCACTTCCGTAGCATAGACCGCCGAACGGGTGCCGCCAAGCCCTATCCAGACTTCACGGTAAAAACGTCCGGGATGGTTCGCCTGGTTGATGGAGAGTATCTGGCTTTTCTCTTTCTCCGTTAGGCCGAGCAGCCGCTGGATATGCTCGAACTTGTTCATGTATTTCCGCTGGTCCAGAAGGATCTTGCAGTCGGAGTTGTTGATGATGGCCTCCTTCACAATCGGGGAGCTGATGATGTCGTCCACCTCCTGGGTCACCACAACGGCCTCACCGAAATATTTACGGACGGTCTTGAACAAATATTGGATATAGCCGCTCATGTTGGCGGACATAAGGGCTTTCCAACACTCCTCTATCAATATTACCTTGCGGATTCCTTTCAGACGGCGCATCTTGGCGATGAAGGTCTCCATGATGATCAGCGTCACCACAGGCAGCAGCACCTTGTTGCCGCTGATGTTGTCCAGCTCGAACACGATGAACCGCCTGTTTGTCAGGTCCAGTTCCCTGTCGGAGTTCAGCAGGAAGTCGTAGTCGCCACCCTTGTAGAAAGGCTCCAGCACGTTCAGGAAACCGTCGATGTCGAAATCCTTCTCGCGTACCTTCTTTTCCGCTATCATCCGGCGGTAGTCACCGTCCACGAACTCGTAGAAGCCGTTGAAGTCCGGCCTTGCCTCCCGATTCCCGGTAATTTTACGGATATAGGCGTTCACCGCTCCCGAGAGCGCCACCTCTTCCGAACGTTTCGGCGCCTCGTCCTCCCGTTTCCACAAGGTCAGTATCAGAGTCTTGATGCTCTCGCGCTTTTCCACATCGAACTGTCCGGAATCGGTGTAGAACGGGTTGAAGGATATCGGATTGTCCTCCTCATACGTGATGTAGATGCCGTCCCCGCCGCGTGTGCGGTCGTGGATCATCCGGCACAACCCCTGATAGCTGTTGCCCGTGTCCACCAGCAGGATATGCGCTCCCTGCTCGTAATAGTTGCGCACCAGATGGTTGGTGAAAAAGGACTTGCCGCTGCCGCTTGGTCCCAGGATAAATTTGTTGCGGTTGGTGATGATGCCCCGTTTCATCGGAAGGTCGGAAATGTCCACGTGCACCGGAATGCCGTTCTGCCGGTCCGCCATGCGGATGCCGAACGGACTGGGAGAACTTCTGTAATTGGTCTCCCCGGCAAAGAGGCAGACCGCCTGCTCCAGGAACGTGTAGAATGACTCTTCGGCAGGAAAGTCGCCCGCATTGCCCGGAATGCCCGCCCAGTAAAGCACCGGGGTGTCGACGGTGTTGTAACGGGGGGTGCATTCCATCATGGCAAGCTGGCTGCCCGTGTCGTTCCTGATACGGCGGAACTCCTCCGCATCCTCCGCCCAGGCGATGACATTGCAGTGGCATCTGACGGGAAGCACTCCCTTGGTATGCGCCTCGTCCAGATACATCTCCGTCCATTCCTGGTTCACGGCATTGCTCCGGCTGTACCGTGACAGAGAGAGCATGTTGCGCGAGTTCTTCTCCATCATCTGCAGGATTTCCTGCGCGTTGTCGATGAACACGTACTGCGAGTAGATGTGGTTGCAGGAGAGCAGCAGCCCCACGGGTGCGGCGAAGGAAAGGCGGCAGTCGCTCCTGTCGGTGGACATACGCTCGTAGCGCATGTCGGTGGAGAGCTTGCCCGGCAGGTCTTCCGTATCCGAAAGTGTGTGCAGGCAGAGCCGCTTGTCCCCGATACGCATCCGTCCGGGCTTGAGGCAGATGTCCTGCAGCACGGCGGTCCCGTCCTCCATCGAGAGGGAGAGGTATTTCTCCACCAGCCCGGGATGTTCCTTCGTGCCGGTAATCTCCTCCGTTTCCAGGCGGCGCAGCCGGATATGGGCGGAGTCGTTCACGATATGCTCGAACTGCTCCACCGCTTCCAGAAAGCGGGCCGCCATGTCCTTGTCGGTAATCTCCCTGGGCAGCAGGAATCCCCGGCAGAGGGTGCTGAAGTCACTTTGCCGGCGGTTGCGCTCACGGGTGGTCTTTGTCAGATACAGGTAACAGCGGTGGTTCAGGTACGGCCTCTCGTTGAAGTGCCGCTCATAGCTGCGCGAGAGGAAGCTCTGTTCCTCCCCGCCGTTTTGGGGACGGTAGCTCTCCTTCGTGAACCAGTCCTGCTTGCAGACGATGCTGTGCTCGGGCAGTACCCTGGCGGCCTTTATCCAGGTGGAGTGCATGGCCTCATACTCTTCCGCCGTCACCGTGTACAGCTCGGGAAGCTCCACCTCGAAGGCCACGGTCAGGTCGGCGTCCTTGCTCACGATGCAGCCGTTCTCCACCGAGAGCAGGGGGAACTTGCGTTCCAGCGTTTCCGCTTTCAATACATTTCTCATGATTGTCGTTTTTTTCTTTTTGCAAATAATCTGAAAACTCTCTTGCGGTGGATCAGGTAGCGCGGATGGCGTTTCTCCGCCAGCAGCTTCATAAGACCGTGTTCGCCGTAGCGGGCGTTCAGCCGGAACACCGCCCATGCCAGCAGACCGCCGGATACGGTCCCGAAAGGGATGCATATCCATTGGTCCACGCCTGCCAGGTAAAGGATGACTACCGCCAGGAGCACCGTCACCAGACCGCCCGCGAAGACGAACAGGTATTGTGACTTGAGCCCCTTGAACTCGACGGGATTGCCCGCCCCCTTGTTTACAGAATACTCCATACCGCTTAGAGGAAGAAGGAACGCAGGATGGTGGCGGCTACAATCAGAAAGATGCAGGCAAAGAACCAGCTGGCGGCGGTTTTCGAGGTGTCGGGATCACCGCTGGAGAACTTGCCGTAGGTCTTGATGCCGCCCACCAGGCCGAGCACCGCACCGATGGCATAGCACAGTTTGGTGGCGGGATCGAAATACGAGGTCATGAGGCTGGTCGCCTCGTTGATACCGGCAAGGCCCTGGCCTTGGCCCTGCGCGAAAGCACCGGCGGCAATCGCCGCGCACATCACTGAAAAAAGGATTCTTCTCTTCATTGTCGAATCGTTTGGGTAAGACATAAATTTGAATTCGACGGCGAAGATAAAAAGGGATAATACGCTGTTATTCAGAGGTGTCATCAGATGTCGCCAGATGTCATCAGATGTCATCCAACAAGTGCTTTTGCGCGTCTCTACAGAGATTTTCAACACTGTTTTACGTCATTGCGGAGACGCTTACCTCAAGCATAATACATGATTAATTGATGATTTTGGCACAAACATGGATTGTTCAAACGGTTACATGTTTTTCTGTACCATTTATATAATTGCCATACAAAAGCCAGCAAATTCCATAAAGTTGATTTCTTGTCAAAAACGACTATTATTGATATTGGATTAAAATAGCTATATTTGCATATCAAACGCAGTTTTATGGCCAATGTAAACAGGTTAAAAATAGTATATCATGTAGTAGTGTATAAAGAGAGTAACAATATCACACCTTGATAAGGCATTTTTAAGTAATATATCTGTTTATATTCAAGAACAGCCAAACAGAGAACAATAACTTTCATACTTATAAGTATGAACAATGAAATTATTGTGCCTGAAACAAAACGAACAAAATATGAGGCCGTAAAATAAAGCATGATGCAACAATTGCTTACGGGCAAAATATTTAATCAGTTAGTGTATGAAGAAAAAACTTAAAGATTTGTATTGCCAACGCCCTCATGTCGTGATAGTTGGAGCTGGTGCTTCAAGAGCGGTCATGGGAAAATCTTGCCCGACGATGAATGAAGCCATTGAACAGGTTGGGTTAGATAGGATCCTTGAAGGATTTATGTTAGAAACGAAAAGCAAGAATCTTGAAGATATATAGTGAGCTGTTTAGACGTGGTGATGAGTGTAAAAACGCACGGATAGCAATGGAAAAAAAACTTTATGAATATTTTTCAAATGTGCAGCTTCCATCCTTCTTGACCATCTACGACCTTTTGATTCTTTCGCTCACAGAAAAAGACTGCATTGTATCCTTCAACTGGGATAGTCTGCTTATCCAAGCATATAACAGAGTGGCAAAGATTACCTGGAACAGACCAAAGATTCTGTTCTTGCATGGAAATGTGGGGGCTGGTGTGTGCAAAGACTGTATGACCTTTGGTCTTATACAAAACTATTGCAGAAAGTGTGGCAAACCATACAACGCTGTTCCTTTGCTGTATCCTGTAGAACAAAAGGATTACAACAGCGACAGCTTTATCCGTGACCAATGGAGTGTTGCAAAGTACTACATATCGAAAGCAGGCAAGGTAACAATCTTTGGGTATAGCGCACCTTCTTCTGATAAGGAGGCAAGTGAAATACTTAAAGCTGCGTTCTCTAAACATGATGGTGTTCATAGATTGGATGCAGTGGAAATAATTGAACGTCCCGGATTCAACGCGAATGAAATATCAGAAACTTGGCAGTATTTCTTTTCATTGACCAATTACCATTCTGACATTGTGGACTCCTTTTATAATAGCTACTTGGCGCAGGCACCTCGCCGTACCTTGCAATACCAATACCAACAATTCATTAGAGGATGGTGGGGACAACCAAAGATACACTTCTCAAAACAAGATACTTTTGAGTCGGTGGAAACGCTTTTAAAGCCACTTCTTGTAAATGAAGAGCAAGGAGATTATTCTATAATTTAAGTCAATAACACTAACATCATCATTACAACCGAATGAATAGACTTGTTATCATAGGAAACGGATTTGACATGGCACATGGCTTTAAAACAAGTTATATGGATTTTATCAACTGGTATTGGGACCAACGAGTGTATACTTTTTCCGGTAATACTACAAATGTATCAGAAGATTGCCTTTGCCGTTTGGTTATCAAAGATAATGTAGGCATTAATTGCTGGAATGTTTTTGTCTTCAACAACTCATGTTTTTTTAAGGATATCTATCGTAAAGAAAGATACTCAGGAAGCGAAGTTATTCAGTATATCAAGGACCAACCAAACATTTTTTCTATTGAATGTTGCCCTTTTTTTAAAACTATTCTGCAATCAATAGAAACCAAAGGATGGGTGGATATTGAAAACGACTATTACCAACTGTTGAAAGTTGGCATGGATAGCCCTGGTTGTAATTATACAATCAGTGAGTTGAATGAACAATTTGCATTCCTTCAAGAAAAATTAATTGAATACCTCCATACAATAGAAACAGACAATGTAAGGAATGACCTTCAAAATGCAATAATTGACTTCTTTGATCCTGCTGATTTCTCAACAGAAGGAAAAAAGAAAGCTCTGGATAACATTGGGCTGGATATATCCAGCCTTGCAGATGTTGAATACAATTATGGAGAACGCGATAAACTTATCCCTAAACGTATCATGTTGCTGAGTTTCAACTATACAAAAACAGCTAAGATGTATGGTAACTTTAATATTACCCACAATTATATTCATGGCGAATTAGAAAAACCTGAAAATATAATTTTTGGCTATGGGGATGAACTTGACAAAAGTTACCAGTCTATTCTTGATATGAATGACAATGAGTTACTTAGATATGTCAAATCCGTTAAATATTTAGAAACAAGACATTATCATGATTTGCTCGAATTTCTTTTAGCTGCACCTTTTCAAGTTTTGATAATGGGGCATTCTTGCGGAAATTCAGACCGAACATTACTAAATACCGTCTTTGAACATGAAAACTGTGTTTCCATAAAGCCGTTTTATCATAAATGGGAAGATGGCAGAGATAATTACTTGGAACTTGTTCAAAATATTTCCCGAAACTTTACTAATATGAAGTTATTCAGAGATAGAGTTGTGAACAAGGAGCAATGCAAAACCATGTAATGGAACACTAAATTTAAATGTGATTTTTTCTATGATATCTTGTTATGCACATAAAGTACGACAAAAATATTGTGCAAAAGGAAGCAGGGAAACGGATTTTCATCCATTAGAAAAAGTAAGGAGCTGGCTTGGTAAGCAGCTCCTTACTTTTTTATAGTCGTTTATAGGTCTCTTATAAAGAAATTTCATTTAATAAATTGAGTTATAGTTTTTCCTGTCAGCAAATCAGGATAATTTCATTCTTTTACTTTTGAATCGTAAGCAACAGTGAGGAAGTATCCGATTTTCTGAGTTGTCCCCGTGATTTCTATGTTTTGAGTGTTTGTTCCTTTCTATGACCCTTAACAAAAGACAAACTTCAACCTTTTTCATAGATTATAGAAAAATACAAAGTTGGGTACATAATGAATATCCTATATATAATATTCAACAATATGGAATTTTGTGGCATAATAGCATATTACTTTCAGACCAGCTTCCTCCAGTCTGCGACAGGTTTGGAAACGTTCCTCTCTTTTTTTAAAGGCAGAGCATTCCCTTCCTCATCCACATACCTTTCCATCAGCTCCTCTATCAGTTTCTTGTTCTCCACCTGGGAGGAGAACAGCTCGAACATGTCCGTTTCCCGGATGGCACGCAGTGTCATGGCGGCCCGGTATGATTTGTCCTCATCCGAACCGGCACCGTCCAGATTAAGCAGCACGTCACCTACATTGAGCAGGTCGGCAGGAGTGACTGCCGGAACAATGGCTTCCGCCTCGGGAGAACGGCTGTCCAGCTCCTCCTGTTCGTCTTTCAGCATTCTCATCTCCTCCAAAGGCAGTTTGCATTCCACTTCATCTTCCGGAATATCCTCATCCTTGCCGATAAGGTCGCTTCCCATTTCCAGTTGCTGGCTCATGTAAGGGGCAACGGTCTTTCCGGCATTCTCATCCAGATAGACAAAACGGGTGGCCCCCATCACATCTGCCGCATTTTCCGGATTCCGGTGGTGGCCCTTCTCCATTTCCGGTTTCTTACGGGGAGTATAAAGCAGATCGCATATCTTACCTATTCTCTTTTTCTGCTCCCATACCTTATATAATAGATAAGCGGTACAGCCGAGCCGTATTGACAAATAAACTATTTCTTCCATTCTATCGGTTTTTGTGTGGCTTCCTGATTATATATCTCATTGATGATGTCCTGGTACCTTTCCAGATGGTCTGACAGGACGCTGCTTAGAAACATCGGGACGGACATGTCCGGCGCAATGACCGGCAGCACCCTGGCAACCGCCCTATACAGGGAATCGTGGATATAGGTCTGCCTTCTGGTACCCGTCAGCTTTGCTTCCAGAAAACGCAGCCGGTATTCATCGGCACCTGATGCCTCATCCGGAAATTTTCTTGTTTGCTGTTTTGGGGAATCGGCAGAGGTTTTCTTCTCCTGTCTCTCCCGGGAAAGGGAGGGCTTTATTTCCGGAGTCTCAGCCGGAGCTGCTGTTTCCTCCAATGCCGTGACATCCCCCGCCATCATACGCTTCAGGGCATCCTCGTCCACCCGGTAATCCGTTCTTCTCTTGGTAGCCATGATGATTCCTATTTAAGTTTCAGTATGGTTTCCATCTCCGCAACCAGCAGATCCAGATTGCTGCCTTTCAGTGCGGCGGCTGATGGAGGGAACAAGGTGCTGCGGAACAGGGACCCCTTCATCCCGGAATCTTTGTTGTAGCGTTCCGCACTGGGAATGACGGTCTCCAGCACCGGCAGTTTCAGAGAGCGGAAAATTTCGGTATAGCCGTTATACAGCCCTTTGGACACCCGTTTGTCCATCCGGTTCCAGAACATATGGATGCCACGCAAGGGTACGTCCGCATGCCGGTGCATGTATTCCCTGATGGCAAGGACAAAAGACATGCTGCTCCGCATTACCATCCTTTCCTGTGTAATCGGAGTGAATACATAGTCCATATTGATTACGGACTGGAAGACACCGGGCACATTCACGGTACCGGGGAGGTCAAAAAGGACAAGGTCATAGTCCAGCTCCGACTTTTCGAGAAAGCGGCCGGCCGTCTCCCTGGCTTCCTCCGGGGTGGAGTTCAGGATGCTGTAGGCTTTCCTGCCGCTTGTTCCGAACTGTTCCACCAGCAGGTTTTGCAGATGCACGTTCTTTTCAATGTTCCCCACTTCCCAGTCCCGCATGGCACTGATGCTGTGCTGTGGATAATCACAATCCACCACAAGTACGTTATATCCGTTCAGGTAATGGAAATAACTGGCGAGCAACACGGTGAACGTGGATTTTCCCACACCGCCTTTCTGATTGCTCAAAGCGACAAATAAAGGTTCTCTCTTCATAGGCTTGAATTTAGAGTGTATGACTTGTTTCATATCTGTCTGGATTTTTTCGTTTCATCACACGGCAATGCATCCGTTGGTATATGGCAATGACGCATTGCTTGCCTGTTTGCATGAATACATTGCATACCATATCGCATCAGTGTAATGCCGGTTGCCGGAGGGTGTTGCCGTATAAGGTGCATTGCATTCATGCAATATGGAGTTCAATGTACCCCATACTGCATTGCACGGATGCAATGTGTCCCGTCATGCAGGACTGCCATGCGGCATATATGGCATTGCGCATACATGGATGATACCGCATTCGCGTCATGCACCACCTGTGGCAGGCAAGCAATACACCTTACAGGACAATGTTCCAATGTATGCCCTCATGCACTGTGCCAAAAGTAGCGGCTATTTTTGAAACTTCCGCCAACATTTCCCCTACCTGACATCAGATGTCGTCAGATGTCATCAAATGTCATATCAAGCACTGTTTACCAATCGGTTATCACTGTCTAATTTTGCAAAACCGGAATCAGACAATGGAAAGGAACTGACTTCGCCGGACCACAGCACGCCGTGAACGTCGCGCAGCAATCCGACGAAGGAGGATTCTCTGTTCAAGCGAACAGAGCAAGTTGTGTCCTTGTCCGACAAAAAGTCTTTTGTCCGACAAGAACCAACTTGCCCGCCCAGAGGGGCGGGGGAATCCGCTCCAAAGTCGCGGATTCTGGAAGAGAAAAAAGTACAAACCAAAAATCTCATGTGTATGGAGAAAACAACAGGGACAAGGACGGGCAGAAAGCCTAAAAATGATCCGGCGGACCACAAGTACAGTTTCCGCCTGAACGCCGAGGAGAACACAAGATTTGAAAAGTTGCTGGCGGATTCAGGAGCCGGCAACCTCACGCTGTTCATCAAGAAATCCATCTTCTCGGGACAGATAAAGGTCGTGAAAATAGACAAGGCGACGATGGACTATTACATCAGGCTGACAGAATTCCACAAACAGTTCCAGGCTGTCGGCAACAACTACAACCAGGTCGTCCGTGCCTTGAAGAACAATTTCGGGGAGAAACGGGCGATGGCATTGCTCTATAAGTTGGAAAGATTGAGTCTTGAGCTGATGCTCATCTGCAAAAAGGTCATGGCGCTAACCCAGGAATACGAGCGGAAATGGTTGCAAAAATAAGCCATGGCATGAGTCTTTACGGAGCGCTTGCTTATAACTACGAGAAGGTAGCGGCTGGTACGGCTGAGATTCTTTCCGGTAACCGTATGATTTCCGACCGGCTCGGATTGCCAAGCGAGGACATGCGCTTGGCATTGCTCTCTTTTGAGAATTACCTGCTGGCAAACCGCAATACGGAGAAGCCCGTCCTGCACATTTCCCTTTCCCCAGCACCGGAAGACCGGCTGACCGACGGGCGGCTGGCAGAACTGGCGGAACGTTATATGCAGAAGATGGGGTATGGGAATCAGCCTTACATCACCTACAAACATGCCGATACACACAATACCCATATCCATATTGTCAGTGTCTGTGTGGATGAACAGGGGAAAAAGATCAGCGATGCCTACGAGCATCGGCGTTCCATGACCGCCTGTCGGGAGCTGGAAGTGGATTTCGGTCTGCGAAACGGAGCGGATGCGGAAAAGCGGAATCCAAAAGCGGAACTAAGAAAGGTGGACGCTTCCTTGGGAGATGTCCGCCATCAGGTAGGTAATACCCTTAAAGCCGTATTGGAAAGCTACCGTTTCCAAACCTTCGGGGAATACAATGCGCTGCTTTCCACGCTCAACATCGAGGCGAAACAGGTCAGGGGAGAATACAACGGTACCCCATATACCAGTATTGTATATTCGGTCACGGATGATACCGGCAAGGTTGTCAGCCCACCGTTCAAAAGTTCCCGATTTGGGAAACGCTTCGGAAATGAACAGTTGGAAAAGCGGATGCTGATAAATCTGAAAGCTCTCAAAGATGGGAAATGGGCCCCCTCCATACAGGCGGACATCGTTCGTGCCTTGCGGCAGGCGGATTCACAGAAACGGTTTGTGGAACTGCTCGGGCAAAGGCGTATTGATGTGGTTTTCCGCAAGAATGAGCGGGGACGTATCTATGGTGTCACCTTTATTGATCACAACCATCGGGAGGTGTTCAACGGCTCACGCATGGGCAAGGTGTTTTCTGCCAATGTGTTCAACGACTATTTCAAATGGTTGGAAAACATACCCGAAAAGGAACGGGGCGGACATTCCGCTACAGAACTTTGGCAGCATCACCGTCACGAATCCTCTAGCACGCTCGAACTGGCGGCAGGCATTTTTTCCTTGGAAACCAATCCGCGGGATTACGAGGAGGAAGCCTTTGCACGCCGCATGAAGAAAAAAAAGAAGACCGGACGCAAGCGTGGCATTTAGACAAAACAAGTATCAACCCATTTATATACAATTCTTATGCAGCAGGAAGATGATTTGAGGGCTCTCGCTAAGATAATGGAATTCGGCAGGGCCGTGAGTATTTTTCTTTTGGTGGTACACGTCTATGTGTACTGCTATCCGAGTATCACCGCATGGCACCTGAACCTTGAGGTGATAGACCGGATTCTGGTAAACTTCAACAACACGACCGGAATTTTCAACTGTATTCTCTGGAGCAAACTGTTGGCAGTGCTTCTGTTGGCCGTTTCCTGCCTGGGTACGCATGGGGTCAAAGGTGAAAAAATAACCTGGCCTAAAATTTATGCGGTGTTGGTGGCAGGATGCGCATTGTTTTTTCTGAACTGGTGGCTTCTTAAACTGCCATTGCCACACATGGCAAATACCGCATTCTATATTTTTACTCTTACGGCAGGCTATCTCGCCCTGTTGATGTCGGGATTATGGATGAGCCGCCTTTACAGGCACAACCTCATGGAAGATGTGTTCAATATGGAAAATGAGAGTTTCATGCAGGAAACCCGACTGATGGAGAATGAATATTCGGTAAACCTCCCGACGAGATTCTATTATAAAAAACGCTGGAATAACGGATTTGTCAATATTGTCAATATTTTCCGTGCCTGCATGGTTATCGGGACACCGGGCAGCGGCAAATCCTATGCGATAGTCAACAGTTACATACGCCAGCTTATAGCCAAAGGCTTTGCGATTTACATCTATGATTACAAGTTTGATGACCTGTCCACCATCGCCTATAATTCTTTGTTGAAGAATATGGACAAGTACGAGGTAAAGCCCCGGTTCTATGTCATCAATTTCGACGATCCGCGCAGGTCTCACCGGTGCAATCCCATTAATCCGGAATTCATGACGGACATTTCCGATGCGTACGAGGCAAGCTATACGATAATGCTCAACCTCAATCGCACCTGGATCGAAAAGCAGGGGGACTTCTTCGTGGAGTCTCCTATCATTCTGCTTGCGGCAATAATCTGGTATTTAAAGATTTACAAAAACGGTATTTACTGTACGTTTCCCCATGCGGTAGAACTGCTCAACAAACCCTACTCAGACCTGTTCACCATTCTGACCTCTTATCCGGAGCTGGAAAACTATCTTTCTCCCTTCATGGACGCATGGAAGGGAAATGCCCAGGACCAGCTCCAAGGCCAGATAGCCTCGGCTAAAATACCCCTTACGCGCATGATCTCCCCACAACTCTACTGGGTGATGACCGGTAATGATTTTTCATTGGATATCAACAATCCGAAAGAGCCCAAACTGCTCTGCGTGGGCAACAATCCGGACAGGCAGAACATTTATTCGGCAGCGCTCGGATTATATAATTCCCGTATCGTCAAGCTTATCAACAAGAAAAAACAGCTTAAATGCGCCGTTATCATTGACGAGCTTCCCACCATCTATTTCCGTGGGCTTGACAACCTGATCGCGACGGCGAGAAGCAACAAGGTGGGTGTGCTTCTGGGTTTTCAGGATTTCAGTCAATTGACACGTGACTACGGAGAAAAAGAATCCAAGGTCATCCAGAACACGGTGGGGAATATTTTCAGCGGACAGGTGGTCGGTGAAACCGCAAAAACGCTTTCAGAGCGCTTCGGCAAGGTGCTTCAGCAACGTCAGTCCGTATCCATCAACCGTCAGGACGTATCCACCTCCATCAACACACAGCTAGACTCGCTCATTCCCGCATCAAAGATCGCCAACCTCTCACAAGGCACGTTTGTCGGGGCTGTGGCGGATAATTTTGATGAGAGGATAGAGCAAAAAATATTTCATGCCGAAATTGTCGTGGACCATACCAAGATCAGCGCAGAAGAAAAGGCTTATCAGAAAATCCCGGTCATCAACGACTTCAAGGACAGGAACGGTAACGACATCATGATGCAACAGATACAACGCAATTACGACCAGATCAAGGCGGATGCGCAGGCTATTATCAATGAGGAGATGCGGCGTATCAAAAATGACCCTGAACTCCGTAAACGACTAGGTCTGGAAGATGAAAAAGGAAAGGACCCCGACAAATCATGACAAGTGGAGGGGTAATTGAAGAAATTATACCCCGACTGATCGGATTATTGAAAA
This sequence comes from Parabacteroides sp. MSK.9.14, assembly GCF_019041495.1. Classification (NCBI taxonomy): domain Bacteria; kingdom Pseudomonadati; phylum Bacteroidota; class Bacteroidia; order Bacteroidales; family Tannerellaceae; genus Parabacteroides; species Parabacteroides sp. MSK.9.14. The sequence continues at coordinate 6,315 of NZ_JAHPXO010000041.1, read as the reverse complement.
AGATGCCGTATATTTGAAACTTGAAATAGAGAAATAAGGCCGGTCTCGACAATTGGGACCGCCATTATTATACATAAGTCGCAAGACGTCTCGAACAGGAATCTGACAAATTCAAAAACACAGAGGCTATTGCGTGAGGCTTATGCTATACCTTATAGCATGAGCCCATGCGGGTTTCTGTGTTGGGCTTTGTCAGAGCCTCTGTTCGAAATAAGCATGGGTTTCATGCTTTTTTAACAAGAGGTATGGCAAAAATTCAAGTTATCATGGCACTCACTTTGGACGGGTTCCTTCCGCATGAAGACGAGATGCTTATGCGATGGGTGAGGGAAAACAAACGGTATGGTTTCCCACGCTGGCAGCGACAGGCCACATTCCACATCTACCCCCATTACGGTTTGATGGACTTGCTGAATGTAAAGGAAAAGCATGACAAGGATTGTATTTATCTGGCAGGAGTGGGAGATGGAGGAAGTGCGGAATATGCCGATGGACTTTTTCGGTATAATCTGGTGGATGAGACAGTACTTTTTCTGCTGCCTCTTTCTTATGGTGGTGGAATCCCCTTGACGGGAGAATTCCGGTCTGCCCGCTGGAAACTTCTTGGCTGCAAAACTTTCTCCAACGGAATCTGCCGGCTTATGTATAAACGAAACGGATGAAGATGCTATCTCAACCCATACCTTTCCATTTTCTTGTATAGCGTCGGACGGCTCATCCCCAACATTCTCGCCACACGACTGATCTTACCTCCACATTCTTCCAGAATCTTCCTTATTAGTTCTTTCTCTTCTGCTTCTTCCATCAAGCCTTTTTTACATTTTTCGCCTGTCCTACAGATGGTCGCATTAAGGTTCAGATCTTTATGGGTTAACAATGGAGATACCGCCAACAGGACAGCACGTCTTATCCGGTTGTCAAGTTCACGCACATTGCCCGGCCATGAGTGGGAAAGCATGGAGATTTTGGCTTGTTCGGTAAAACCGGAGGTCTCCACACGTATCTCTTCTGAATGTTGCTCACGAAAGAAGTCAGCCAGTGGCAATATATCTTCCGGGCATTCGGAGAGAGAGGGCTGGCGTATCTCAAACTCGGCGAGACGGTAGTACAGATCCTCCCGGAAACGTCCCTCCCGTATGGCACGCTCCATATCCTCGTTGGTGGCCGACAATATCCGTACATCGGCTTCAAGTTCTTTGCGGCTGCCCACTGGACAATACACTCTTTCCTGTAATACCCTGAGCAGCAGTGTCTGCATTTCGGGAGGCATGTTTCCGATCTCGTCAAGGAAGAGCGTACCGCCCTTGGCCGTCTCAAAATAGCCGGCAGTATCCTTTTTCGCATCGGTAAATGCCCCCTGCACGTGACCGAAGAACTCAGATGCGGCAAGTTCCCCCCGGATACAACCACAGTTCACCGCCACAAAAGGCTTGTCCTTACGCCCGCTATGCTGTTGGATCAGCTGTGCGACAGATTCTTTTCCGCTACCGTTCGGTCCAAGGATCATGACGGAACAATTCAAAGGAGCCACACGACAAGCTATCCGCTCGGTCTCCCGGACCGCCCCGCTAAGCCTTTTCATTAATGATTTCTTCGGGGGAACGGAAACTGGCAGACCGATCAATCCCCGTAACAGTTCCATCAGTAACTCCTCGTGGACAGGCTTGGGCAAGTAGTCCTTTGCGCCCAATTTGACGGCACGCACCGCATCTGCAATGGAGGCATGTTCAGTCATCACCACAAAAGGGATATGTAACCCTTGGGAGATGCTCCATTCCAGTAAACTGATGCCATCCCCTTCGGGAAGGCGGACATCCGTCAGTACCAGCGCCACGTTATTCCCCTTGATTTTCCGGCGTGCCGAAGGCTCATCTATGGCCGTCAATACCCTGTAACCGGCTTTCTGTAGCCATCTCTCAAGAATATCGCAAAGAATCAGGTTGTCCTCCACGATCAATAAAGTCTTTTTCATCCCCGTCATTTTTCTTTCTTAATTCATTATTTACTTCGTCTATCAGTAACCGTATCTGTTTCATAATTCTCATCGTGTACTCTCTGACCGTCTCGTCGCTCGAGGTCTTGTCATGCAGGAGCTTCCGATAACCGAACAGTACATCGTTGGCCCCTAACAACTCCCAGACCGGAGCCATCCGATGTACGATCCTCCGCATGGCTTCCCGATCGTTTTCTCTTAAAGCCTCCTCCAGTTCGGCAAGATCCTTTTCTGACTCTTTTGCGACAAGACCGAACATATGACGACGGTCGTCCGTACTTTCCATCAGGCGGGAATAGTCGAACGGAGACATGCCTGCACTTCTGCCCTCCGTAACGGAGGAGATAAAGGCCAGCAGTCCTTTTGAAGAGAAAGGCTTATGTATGCAACCGCAAAAACCGGACTTCATATACACGCCCGAGTCCCCGTCCCCCCGTGCCGTCATGACAGCGACCGGAACGGTACGGGAATTTCCGATATCCGAGTTACGCAGTAATCTCAACAAGCCGAAACCATCGGTCACGGGCATCTGTATATCTGTCAATACCAAATCATAATCCAAGCGGTCGAGTGCTAGAATGGCTTCTTTTGCATTTTGACAGGTCGTGCATTCCACCCCGTTGCGCCCGAGCATGTCTTCCGTTATTTTCAGAAGGATGCTGTCATCATCCACTACCAGTACATGTTTGGGAAGTATCGTCGCAGATTGTACCGGAAGCTCCTCTGTTTCCGGTTCTCCTGTCGTTTCCGAAAGGGGAAACGACAGGCGGAATGTTGTACCTTTACCTGGTCGGCTCTCTACTTCAATGCTTCCGTCCAGTACCTTTACAAGAGCTTTCGTGATAAAAAGCCCAAGACCGAAACCTTCCGAGTTTATCTCCTGCGCCGCACGCTCGAACGGACGGAAGACACGTTCCAATGTCTCCTCGTCCATACCGATACCGGTATCACCGACCTCCACATATAATCTTCCCGCCATGTACTCGGTATGGAAACGGATCGTACCCGACAGGGTGAACTTGATGGCGTTTGTCAGCAGATTGTCCAATATTTGTTCCAATTTGTCTGCGTCTCCTCTCACTGTAATATCACCGACATTCTTATGCCGGTGCTCGAACAGCAAGGCCCGGCCACCCGCTTTGCGGGCATATTCCTTCGATATGTTGTCAAGCAAGTTGTTTAGACGGAAAGGAACCTCGTTACGGGTATCCTTGGTCTCATTGATCTTATAAACATCCATCAGGTTGTTCACCAGATTCAGTATATGGCGGCAGGAATGGCGGATGTTCTCCAGATAGCCTTCCCGTTTTTTCTTTTCACGGGTTTCCGAGGCCAGTTCCACGCAGTTGTTGATATTACCCAATGGTCCTCGTATATCGTGCGAGATGGTCAGGATGATCTGTTTACGCATACCGAGCAGTTCCTCGTTCTCACGGTTTATCCTTTGGAGCTGTGCCCGCCCTTCCCTTTCTTTCCTGATGTCATGCCGTATGATCAGGAACGAGATGAATAGCAAGGAGGAAGCAGAGACGATTACCAAGACAAACAGTTTGAAAGAAAAATCTCCGGCTTCCGTGATTTTTTCCTCACGACTGATGAACGCCGCCTGCGCTTGCCCGTCAAGATGGGTGATGAGTATTTGCAACTTCCGGTTCAAGGCCTTATTCTGTATGCGCAGACTGTCGGTATACATGTCTATCCGGCGTTCACGTTCCTCTTGCATGGCGATCAGCTTCTCATTCAAATCTTGCAGTCCTTTCGATGGCTCGAAGACCTGTACGCTCCTTTTCCCTCCGAACCAACCGGCAATCCCTTTTTTCTTTTGGGTGACTGTCCGGGTACGAACCGCTTCCCTGATAACAATAGGCAGACGATTTGCGAGCAGGCTGTCCGCTTCCCCCTGTCTGGTAATGGTCTCCATAATGCGGAGCAGATGTATCTCCTTAGCTTCCAATAAATGACATAGGGAGTCTATCTGCTTTGGCAGGACGAACGTGCCACAACTCACTTTCAATATTTGTAACAAGCTGTCCGTTTGCAAGCGTTTTCTGCGATACTCACGAAAATCGGTATCCTCCCAGACAATGACGGACTCTCCATAGGTGGCAAGCTCCGTGATATAGCGATGCGCCGTACTGATGTCATGGCGTATCCTGCGTATCTCCGATGTTTCCGTTTTTATCTCACGCATGCGGCTCCGTTCGTATAACAAGATGGAAACCATGCCGCAAACAGCCATGATCAATATCATATACCCTAAAAGAACCTTATGCTGTAATGAAACTTTCCTTGCTACCATAAATATTTTCATTTTACGTAAACACTCACTTTAAACCACCAAGGATTTGTAACGGATTCGTTAAGCCAGTGTAATAGTTATCTATAATTCATTTATAAAATATAGAAGAAGCCCCTGTCTTCTCCGATAACCGGCTTCAGACAAGGGCTTCCATATTGGGATGAATCAATAACGATTTACTTTATGAGATTGGTCTTATTCCGGTTTTATCAGTTGGTTCCACCCGTATGCTGGCAGTTCCAAATCCGGGTAATGACAGACACTGTTCCAATGTTGATTATAATTGAATAGACAACTTTCATAACGGATAGAATCGAATATATTCCATATCAGGCAAGAGGGAAACCGATTCTTTCCAATTGTGCTTTTCGCTCGTCTGACATGTTCCCCTTGCGGTAATCCCGTCTTTGAATGGTACACCAGCGTCCCAATGCTCCTTCACGGCATCCCGGCCATCGTCCTTGCAGGTTATGGAACAGGCACAATTGTTCGAAGTTGCCTTGCCAGACCTGTTCCGCCGACCAGACAAATCCTATTTTATCCAACAGGAGCCGGCGGTCATTGGGTAACTTTCCCTGTTTACGCATTTTCCGTTGTGTATGGCACCATCCGCCCAAATTCCCTTCCGTCGATTTAGGGAAACGCCGATATTTTCTGACAAAAGACTTCAGCTCCTCGTAGTTCTTCATCCATTCCCCTTGGAGGTTCTGATTCCAGACAAAGCCGATCTCATTCAAAGCCCGGATGCGCTCTTTGCTCAAACGTCCATCCTTCCGTCTTTCCCGCTGGGTATAACACCAGGTCGCAAGCGGGCCGTCTTCACGTTTGGGCCAGCGTCCGCAGGTATCAAAGAAGACTTTCAATGCATGGTATTCCCTCATCCATTTGGAGTCGAGCTGATTCCACTCAAAACCGATTGCATCAAGCTGGTCGCACCGTTCCTTGGCAAGACAGCCTCGTTTGTAGGCGATGCGTTGCGTGTTGCACCAAAGGCCCAGTTTCCCTTCCGTCACTGAAGGCCAGTCGTTCTCTTCCCGGTGGAACTCGACCAGCCGCTCGTACATAATCTGCCATGGTTCCAGCTCGGCCAGGATCTCTTCGATGCGGAGCCGGATATCCGACAAATAGCCGGTAGCGAGGAACGAGGTTGTTCTTTCAAATCCGTGGGGCGATGGAAGATAAGAGAGTCGCTCCCAGTGGCACGCCATCACGTCGTAGACCGATTTACCCGACAGGTTATTCACGAAATCCAAGACGACCGGCTGTTTCCCGCTTCCGGCATCCAGACAGCGCCCCAGCTGTTGCAGGGTGACAATGTAAGATTCGGTGCGCCGCAGGAACAAGACGGCATCCACTCCCTCGACATGCAATCCTTCGATCAGCATATTGACGGAAAAGAGTACGTGTAACCGGTCCGACTCTTCTCGGAAAGCGGCCAACAGCCGCTGATTCTCCTGCTCGCTTTGCGCATGATGGATTTCAAATGGCGTAATCGATCGGCCTGCCTGTGTGAGCCAGTCGCACACTTCCGGCACCATCTGTCTGAGATCGGCCAGGTCGCGACAGAAAACCAGCAGTTTGCGTACGCTTTCGGGTAGGAACTTCCGGATCACCGACGACGCGCCCAAAGCACCTTTGAAATCGACCCGCGCCAGGTCCAGTTTCTTTTGGATGCGCTCTCTCCGGCGGACTGAACAACCGCTGCGTTCCAGCTTTCTTTGCAGCCGATCCAGTTCGTTGTCCAGCCCGTAAGCACTTTGTACCAGGATCGGCACTGGTAAGATATTGTAATACCAAGCTTGCGGCAAGGTAAGTTCATAAAACAAATTTCCTTCGAAATAAAGATCCACCGTATCGATCATTCCTTCCGGACGGATTGGCGTTGCCGATGTTCCCAGGACATAGGCACAGGGATTGTTTTCTATCACTTCCTGCAAGGCACTTCCCCAAATTTCCGCCCCGAAATGATGGAATTCATCAATAAGAATATGATCTGCCCGTAACAACCCATTGTCCTCCCGGT
>NZ_JAHPXO010000040.1:0-40891 GCF_019041495.1 Parabacteroides sp. MSK.9.14 | reverse complement strand
ATTTGATGCCCTTCTTATCCCGGGACACGAATGGGACACGGGAGAAATTCCGGAGCACAATGTTATCTCCATACACGGCATCTACGAAGAACGGCCGGGAACGTTCACCGTATCCAGAAATAAAGAACAGGCTGTCACCTGTACGGGGATATCGGTTGGAACGTGTTTTTTCGATGCGTTCCACCATTGTGTTCACTTTCTCTATGTCTTCCCGGACAAGCCCGTGTATCCGGTCATACCAGTAGTTCAGACGGATGAATGTTTCCTTGCAATACTTGTTTTTTGTTTGAATCATGATCTTTTTTATTTTATGGTTAAACATGCCCGGCTTTGGTAAAGCCGGTATTTCTTTTCTTACATGCATCCGTTTGTCTTTTGCCCTGATTGTGCAAGGCTTGGCGAAAAAATACCGCAGCGAAGCGAGGATGATTTTTTCAGCCAACCAGTCCGAAGGACCGCCTTGCACGATCAGGGGCAAAAGGCTAGTTTTGCAGGTAAGAAATAGAAATGCGGAACATTGCTTGATTCCAAGGTGGAAAAACTTTAACCCGCTAACCTGATATATCGATCAAAAATTCTTTGCTATCCTATGAAAAATGTAATATTCCCCTCGGATTATCATCGAAAAAGTGTGTTATATATTGGTTTATATCCTCGAAAAAATGTATCTTTGCAAGAAACAAGTGAATAATTCTTATTTTAAAGGAATCGATGAAACGGAAGATTATACAACAGTTGAAACTTTGGAAAGATAATCCTGCGAGAAAACCTTTGATACTGTTGGGTGCTCGTCAGGTTGGTAAAACTTGGGTGATGAAACATTTTGGTCTGACTGAGTTTGAGAATGTAGCCTACATCAACTGTGATGTCGAGCCACTGGCCAAGGAGTTATTTGCAGCCGACTATAACATCCCCCGTATTTTGCTGACACTTCAGGCTATCACAGGAACGAAGATTGAAGCAGGAAAAACGTTGATTGTATTCGATGAGTTGCAGGAGGTGGAACGGGGATTGCATAGCTTGAAATATTTTCAGGAAAATGCGCCTGAATATCATGTGATGGCGGCTGGCTCCTTGTTGGGAATTACTTTGGGGAAAGGTCAGTCCTTTCCGGTGGGTAAGGTAAATGTAATGCGTCTATATCCGATGGATTTTGAAGAATTTCTGATGGCTGCCGGTGAAACTGATTTGTGCGATTTGTTGCATCAGCCCGATTGGGAAATTTTAAAGATTCTCAGTTTAAAATATATTGCTTTACTTCGCCAATACTACTATGTAGGTGGCATGCCTGAAGTGGTGGATTGTTTCTTTCAGCATCAAAACTTGCAGGAAGTACGTGACAAACAGACTGAAATCCTTGATGCTTATCGGCGGGACATCTCCAAGCATACGACACCTACTGAAAGTATACGTATCGGACAAGTGCTGCAATCCTTGCCTTCGCAGTTGGCCAAGGAGAACAAGAAATTCATCTATAATGTGTTGAAGAAAGGAGCCAGAGCTACGGAATATGAACTCGCCATTCAGTGGCTGATGGATGCAGGTCTGGTACATAAAGTCAGCCGGATAAAAGAACTGCAGATGCCTGTCAAATTTTACGAAGATCTGGGTGCCTTCAAATTATTCCTGCTTGATTGCGGTCTTTTAGGTTGTATGACCGAGGCGCCCGCCAGCCAGATGCTGGTAGGAGATAATGTATTCAAGGAGTTCAAGGGCGCTTTTACCGAACAGTTTGTCTTGCAGCAATTAGTGGCCCAAGGCTTTTCGCCCTATTATTGGAGCAGTGACAAAACACCTGCGGAGATTGACTTTGTGGTACAGACGGAGCATCGCATGATACCGGTGGAAGTGAAAGCCGAAGAGAATGTACGTGCGCGTTCCATGTCGGAATATATTAAAAATCATCCCGATTATCAGTTGAAAGGACTGCGCGTCTCCATGATGGGGTATCAAGATCAGGAATGGATGGAGAATATTCCGTTATTTGCCATTACGAAGTTCTTTGGATAAATGGCACTTTCATGGATATGAGATACACATATGAAGAACTTTGGAAGTCATGGGTGTATAAAAACAAAAAGCTCGCCAAATCCCTATTCTCGGATTTGGCGAACTCATTTTTTAGGACTCAATCGAAAGGGATCTGAAAAAGTTCTTATTTTTCAGTGCCCTCTCGAAGTGAGGATGATTTTTCTGCAACCGGTCCAAAGGACCGCCTTGCGCAACCGGGGCAAAAGGTGGCCTTTGCGGGTAAGAAATAGGAATATGACACTAGTGGCCACAGACAGGATCATCTATAATCAAAAGCCTCCATCCTGTTTCTTTCCAACAGCACGAGGATATCCTTTTCCTTGTACAATAATTTGCCTCCCACTTTGTAATAAGGCAGTTTACCTGTTATCCTGTACTCGGCCAGTGTCCTCCGTGTCAGTTTCAGGTGTCCGGCCAGCTCGCTGTCGGTCATATAACGTTCGCCGTTCAGAACCGGCCGCATCTTTTCCGCCTGTGTGTCCAGTATTTCGGACAGGCTCTCAATATTCCGGAAAAAGCGTATGATTTCCGGACTTTCCTTGGTCAGCATGGATTGGATCATATCATTCGATTTAGAGGTGTCACCCGATGAATTTCCGCCTCCATAAAGCGGATGATATCCTGCCGTTTGTAATATACTTTACGGTCTATGTAACTGTAGGGGATGGACCCGCTTCTCCGGAGTTGTAACATTTTTCTTGGCGAGACATCCATAAGCGTACATGCCTCCTGGTTGTCGATCCACTCATCCATGCCCTGCGTGCTTCCTCCGCATGTCTCATGTACTCTTCTGGCGATGGCTTCCAGGGCCTCGTTCATTTCCATGAATGTCTTGGCCTCGATACACACAAATTCCATAAGTCTTTCCTTTTTTCGATTTGATACGAAAGTATGGAGAGGGAGACTCATATCCAAAAAGGTGTCCGCAAACGTCATCAGATGTCATCAGATGTCAGATATACATTGGTTTATGATATTTTTAGCCTGTTCCTCGGAAAGATAAGGCATGGCGGTAGCGGATGGCCGGTAATATGTAAAGTTTACAATCCGTATTTTACAGTTTTACACTTTACCTGTTTACACCTGTTACATTCGAAAAGGAAGAAAAATATAATTTATGTCTAATTATCAATATGTTATAATGCTGCTTAAAAGACATAAAGGAGGTATGGCATACATTTTTCATAATAAAATGGTATATACTCTTATAGTGCGCACCGGGGGTATTTCAGTAGTAACCTTTAAAAAATACAGGAGATACATGCCATGATGTATATAGATAATGAAGTGCTCGAGAAAATGATAATGACCATAGTGGAAGGATTTGACCGCATAGAGAAGAAACTGGATAGGATGGGCCGTGTGAAGGAGTTCTTGAACGGTGACGAGCTTCTGGACAACTATGACATAGCCAGGCTGCTCAACGTGTCGCTTCGGACCGTGGCCCGTTACCGGGAAAAAGGACTGATCCGTTATTACCAGACGGATGAGAACGGCAAGAATTTCTACAGGAGTTCGGATATACAGGATTTTTTGCAGAAACGGGGAAAGAAAAACTGAACGGGGCAATGTGGATATGCGGAAGTTATGCTAACTTTGTCTTATAAACGGTTGTTATGAAGACAAATACCAATTCAAAATATCTCATTGCGGTTCTGATTGACGGTGACAACGTGTCCTTTGAGAGGATGGAGGATATCATGGGCTTTGTTTCCCGTTATGGGGATGCCGTTATCAGACGGATATACGGTGACTGGACGAGGAAAGCTCTTTCCGGATGGAAGGAGACCGCCCGGGAATATGGGTTCAGGTTGGTGCAGGCCTCCTCCTATGCTTCAGGAAAGAACACTACGGATATCGCGTTGGTCATAGACGCCATGGACATTCTCCGTGATGGCCGGGTGGACTGTTTCTGTCTGGTCGCCAGTGACGGTGACTACACCCCGTTGGCGCAACGGATACGGGAGGCGGGATTGAAGGTACTGGGATATGGGGAGGGCAAGACTCCCGTATCGCTGATACGTTCCTGTTCCGTATTCCTGTATGCCGACCGTAAGGAAAACAAGACCTTGGAGAACACTCCGGATTTTTTTATCCGAAGGGATATGGAGTTTTTTGACAAGGCTTTCCAGCAGGCGGCTGACGGCAAGGAGGAGGTCTCCCTTTCCCTGATAGGCAGCTCGTTGAAGAAAATGATGCCCAAATTCAAGGTCAAGAGATACGGATGCAAGACATTGGGCAAGCTCTATGAAAGGTTGGAACGGTACGAGCTGGTCATGACGGAAAAGGGAGTGGCGAGTGCCGTACGGATGAAAGGTCGGACCGTACGGCAGGAATGACCGGGAATAAATCCACGTCCGTTTATACCGAAATGGGATTTACCCGTAGCGTGTCAAGGTTGAGATAGGCCCCCCGGTAGAATGTCCTCCCTTCTCTGAACATGCGCCAGAGGATGTCGCAACCGATTTGTGCCAGCATGGAGTTGATGAACAGATCCTGCTTGCGTAACGCCTCCGTGAGTGAGCAACTCGGGCCTGAGTCCTCCTCACGGATGGTGGAGTAGCTGACCTCCTCGGTGATGACATTCATCCTGGGCATGGGAAGGTATTCGCTGGATGCGGGCTGGCTTATTTTGCTCCGGATATTGCCTACCAGGACTTGCCCGGTGGTTTGGGCGTTCCCGAAATCCATCCAGTATATCGGCGCTTTCTCATCGTTATTTTTATATTCCCTGTATTTCTTCAGGAACCGCCACAGATCGAGCCGGGAACGGGTGTTGTCCGTACAGGTGATGATGATGTTCGCCAGCGGGACGTTTTTATCCCCTTCTTTGGTTATGATCGGATAGCGGCATTCCCTGGCCTCCCACGTGTAACCGAAAAAACGGTTGACGCGGGTGACAAGCGCCGTCGCCTTGTTCAACCCCAGTTCCGTCTCGCTGAACAGCTGGCGACCGATGTTTGCTTCCGTGACAGTGTCGGGGTCGAAAGCCGTCAGGTGTAGCCCCGGATGTCCCAGAGCCTGTAATGCCACGCTCATGCGTGCCAGGCTGGTTATTACCTGCGATCCGGTTCCACCCGCCCCGGCTACCAGGACGGTTACGGGGTGATAGGGACTGAGCAGGTTCTTGTCTGTGAAATGGATCTTTCTCATGGCAGGATGTCTTTCAATCGTTTGTTGATCGGTTGGAGTTCGTCGTTGTCGAACGGCTGTTCACGCATCCGCTCAGTAACCAGGACCAGATTGTTTCTTGTCGGGTTCTTCCCTCCTCCAAGATGGGAAAATTCACTGAGCCAGAAACGTTTCTCCCAATATTCCAACAGGGTATGAAAATCCAGGCTCTCCGGTTTCTCCAGTGTGGAGTTTCCCAGGCATACGCTTCCACCGGTCACGTTAAAAAAAGGGGCCAGATAGAGCGGTGTCCTCCCGTCCGGTTTTTTCCCCTTGTAGGCGAAGATGTCCATCCTTTCATTTTTAATGATATAAATGACTCCCGGCACGTGGAACATTCCATCCCCGATGTTCAGGTCGTTCTTGAAAAACATCCGTCGTTTTCCCGGCAGATTATACCACACATAGCTTTCATGCCCCCTGCGGGTATCGCACCACAGCATGTTGGGTGGCAGCAACCCGTGCGGGATACGCCGGTTCCCGTCCGAATAGGATTCCACCAGGGAGTCCATGAATTCATATGTAACCGGAATGCCGGCTTCCATTCTTCCCTTTTTGTTGATAGGGCGTAGTTCCAGGTAGTGACTTCCGCTTGCGTAGTGACCTTCCTGGTACTCATAGGCGATCAGCGCCGCTTTGGGCACCATTATCTCTTGCAGTTGCTTGGTAAGTTCGTTCATATCCTGTATTTTTTTGTTTTCGTTTCTTGATTTATAGGGAAACGGGCACTTTAAAATGCCTGTTTATGCATTGCGTGAACCGTTCCATCCATCCGGACAGTCTCTCCGGATAGTCGTCCATCCGGAACAGTCTGTCCGTCTCAGGTGTCAGGTACATGCTTGTGACCGGGGTGATGGCATACGTCTCCCGGTAGTCCGAGTTGAAATAGCATTCCATGTTCTCCGTGAGGGCGTCATTGTTGGAATATGCCAGCATGATCTGACAGTCCAGGTCGATCGGGGGGAAATCCGGTGATCTTTCATACGCCCAGTCGTAACCGTATTGCATGATGCACGGATTTCCTGGGGTAATCAGTCCCATCCCTTCCCGTATCAGTTCCAAAAGCTTCCGTTCCTCCTTCACTGCCGCCCGGTATTTCCGGACCTTTTCTTCCAGATCGGTACAGAACGGTTTCCCTTCCATTCGTTTAAGTGTTTTTGCGATTTTCCCGGATTGGTAGGATTCCGCCAGGCGTTTGTATTTACGGATTGTCTGAGGGGAAGCCTCGGGATCGCGGTTCTTCCAGTCATCCAGTTCCTCCACCGCCAGCTCATAATACCATGTTTCCGTGACGGCGTTCAACCCGTGGTAACGTACGAACTGCCGTATGAATTCCCGGACGATACGCCGTAACGATACAGGAAGGTTCTCCGTGAAATCGACGGGTAGCCAGAACAGGGTATGGTCCGGCCAGTCATGGAACCTGTACAGGCAGAAATGGAGCCTCCCGGCCCTTTCCTCCAGATTGACATGTTCCGGCAAGGTCTCGTCCAGGGCCTTGTACAAGACGGTGATGTTGATGCGGGGACCGCTCCCTTTCCTCGTGCGGAAAGGAAGCCTGACATTCATGAGATCTGCATATCGCAGGGCGGACCGGTATAGATAGTCAAAGTTTTCGGACGTGGTCAGGTTGACGCATGTCCCTCCCATTTCGTCCTCCACCAGATAGTCCGCCGCGATGGGGAGGAATCTGCCTGTCAAAAAAGCATTACGCTCCCCGGTGGCGGCAGTCTTCTTTTTTCCCGGCCCATCGTACCCCGTCCGATGTACGAGAGGTCGGCGGCTCTGATGATCAATACGGCCAGTCCCGCCATTTGTGATTCTGATAGCGTTTTGCATGTATCCTCCTTTTTTTTGATGGAAATTCTCTTTGCCATATATCTACCCTTTTGTTCCGATGGTCGTCTTGAACCGGTAGACCACGCTGTCATCCTCGCATTCCGGACCGTGTACGCTCGCCGTGGTCAGTTCCGGATAGGTCATGGAATAGAAATCCATCACCTCGTTCGGGGACAGGCTGTTGTCCGGATCGGCCAGCTCTATTTCCGACGAGCCTTTCCTGATTTTGAAAACTCTCTGCAATCCTTTAATTTCTAGTGCCATAATTGTACTTTTATAGGGTTTAACAACATATCATTTCCATTTGTGCCTCGTCTTTCATGCGGTATTCCTCCGGGAAGTCGAGATATTCCGCGTAAGGGTCCTCACGCAGGAGCTCCCTGTCATGCTCGTCATCCTTGTCGAAGCCGTACTGTTCCATGTCCTGCGCTCGTGCCCCGTATTCGCTATCCCCTTTGTTATCGGGAACGGTTTGCGTGGAAGTCGTTTGCGGTTGCGAAGGGACGGGTTGCAGCCATTGACCGTCGTATACCTGTGATTGCGGCATCTGTACCGGTTGGTGGAATTGTATGGTCTGCGGTCGGTTCACGGGCTGCTGACAGCCGGCCGGTGTACCATCCGCTCCTGGTCGTGAAGCCGCCTGTCCATGTGGAACCTGTTGTGGTCGCGTGCCTTGTACCGACTGCGGAATCTGGTGGGGAGATTGGCGGGACGGTTGTTCGGGTGCGAACATCCGTATCTGTTCCCCTCCCTGATATCGGGGGGCATGACCGGGTACCGATTGCGGCGCCACCGGTTGGATAACCTGCGCGGGCTGTGGTTCCGACATTACCGGTTCCGCTCCGAAGAGACTGCCCTCGGACGCTTTTTTCTGTACCTCCGCTATCTTCACGTCAATCTCCTTCTGCTTGTCCGGCATGGCCAGCCGTTTTGCCTGTCTGAGCCAGGTCAACGCCTCGGAATAGCGTTTGCCGCCTGTGGCGTCCTCCGCCTTTTTAAGCAGCTTTTCCATCTTCTCCCGTCTCTCGCGTACCTCTTTTGATTCCTTCTCAGCTACGGACTTGGCCGCCTTGCTTTGTGATACGGCCTGTTCCGCTTGTTTCTCGAATGTTTCCAGGTTGGTAAGGATGCCCTGCGCCTTCTGTACGGGTGCGGTGATCGCTCCCAGGAATTCCATGTCCAGCTCTTCCGGGGTACCGTTCAATACCAGCGGGACGATTTGTTCCCCGGCCTCGTCTTTCAGTCCCGCACGCCGGGGCATGACGGCCACGGTCAGTTTGTCATTCACTTGTCTGATGTTGATACTTAGGTCTGTGCCTGCCGTAATCATTCGGTTGATCGTTTGAAAAAACATAATGGTAAAATATTAATAAGTTATACATAAGTCTCTTGGAAAAACTCTTTCAGTAGTCTCTGCCTGTCGGGATTGGATGCGATGTCCTTTAATGGCTCCAGGTAGTGGCCTATTGTTTTCGGTTCGTCCAATATGCAGGGGAACCGTTTTTTGACAGGTTTTATGCGCTTTGTGACGGGCTATGCGACCGGCATGACCGGGGCTGAGGGGGTGGATGTCGCGGTTCTCATGTTTTTTGTATTTTAGGAGTTATACAAGCATGCCCATGACGGACAGGATAAGGATGACTTTTATCACAAGGAGGAATGCCCTGAAGAAGAATCCTATGATTGTTCCCGATAAAAGGAACAGGACGATCAGGTACACGGGAATGATTCCCTTGCTGTAGAGCAGGCATATTCCCGTAAGTAGGACCAGTGAGACCACTCGCTTGCAGATGTTTTCGATGAGTTGCAGTTTCATATCTTTAAATTTTTAAGAATGAATAATCCCATCGGGATATGTTTTCCCGATTTTATAGGCCTCCGGCCCTTGGATTGCCTTTTTGCGCAAGGCTTGGCAAAAGAAAATACCGCAGCGTAGCGAGGATGATTTTCTTTTGACCAACCAAGCCCCCAAAGGGGGCCGCCTTGCGGCAAAAACGAGGCAATCCAAGACCTTTGCCGGTTAAAAGCGGAAAAACTATCCAATCTCCCATGAAAAAAGGAGTACGGCATTGAAAGCCTGTACTCCCTGCTCTTTTGAGAATCGTCCCGTGCCGGTGGCGTAATATCCTACGGGTTGTTTTTAGCCTGATAGATCCGGAATATCTCACCGGTCACCTCCTTCACCTGTTCCAGTACCCCTCCCAGGAACTCCTCTTGCGTGAGTTTTCCCTGTTCTATCCGTGCCTGTTCCGCTTCCCATCCGGAAGTGAGGGAGGTGTCGGCCACTTTCATTCCACGTACCGTTTCATAGAAGAAAAGCCCTTTTGGGGTGGGGATGACATATTTGCCTGAATAGCGGATATATTTACGCTCCAGCAGTGTGCGGATGATATTGGTACGCGTGGAGACGGTTCCTAATCCGCTCCGGTCCATATAGCCGACTAGCTCCTCATCCGTATAGGGGGATACCGGAAGTGTTCTCTTGCGGACGATATTGCATCCGCTTACCGGTACCAGCTCTCCCGGGGAGAAATCCGGAAGTGCGGAACAGGGCATCCCCCCCCTTGCGATAAGATGTTCCCGCCCGAAGATGCTGAGCCACCCCTTTTTCAGGACGCGGTACGTTTGGACGCTGAACTTCCGTGCGGCACATACTACGTCAATGGTCGTATATTCCACCTGGCAGGATGGTATGAAGGCTTCGAGTGTCCTGCCGAGAATGAGCGTATAGACCAGTTGTTCCTCCTTGTTCAATGTTCCGGGGGGCATGCCGGTGACAATGATCGCGTGGTGATCTGTTGTCTCCTGTGCGCTGATGTCGCTTGGCGGCGCGGCAAAGTCCGTCATTTTGGCGTATTGGCAGAATTCCTTGCGGGAAAGAATCTTTTCCATAACATTGGGCAACGTGTCATATACGTCCCTTGTCAGCAGGCGGCTGGCGGTACGCGGATAGGAGATCAGTTTCTTTTCGTACAGGCCTTGGGTGATATCCTGTACCTGTATGGCTGTCAGGTTGTGGTAGCGGTTCGCGTCCTTCTGAAGTTCGGTCAGATTGTAGGGAGCCGGTGCCCGGATGTCCTCGCTCTTGCGGCTGACCGCCGCGATACGTGCGTTCCGTACCGCCTTGCAGTCACCGTACAGTTCTGACGCGTACCGGTACTCCTGAAAATCTTCCGTGTGGCGCAGTTTTATGATTTGTCGGTCCTTGCAGAGGCTGACGAATACCGGCCAGCTGTCGGCTGGCAGGAAATTCTCCCTCTCCCGGTACCGTCTGCATATCTCCGCCAGTACGGGTGTCTGTACCCTGCCCAGCGAATTGTTCCCGAAGCCTACCGCCTTACAGATGGCATAGCTTGAATTGACCCCTAGGAGCCAGTCCGCCCGGTTACGGCTGTCCGCCGCCAGGAACAGGTTGTCGAACCGGTCACATGGAAGGAGGTTCGCCATACCTTCCGTGATGGCCTCGTCCGTCAGAGACGAGATCCAGAGGCGGAGGCAGGGTTGTTTGCATCCCAGAAAACCGTAAAGATGGCGGAACAGCATCTCTCCTTCCCGGGAAGCGTCGGTTGCTGCGATGATGGTGTCACACGCGTTGAGTACCTTGGCTATTATCTTCAATTGGAGGAGTGCGTTGATGTCGGGATTCCATCCGGTATCCGTCTTCACGTGCCTTACTGTCAGGAAGGAAGGCGGCAACAGGGGAAAGTCTTTCCACTCCACACGGGCTGTCCCTGAATCCTTCGGCATTGCCAGGGAAAGCATGTTGCCATATGTCCATGTCACCATGTAACCGTTCCCGGTCATATAGCCGTTCTCCTTTCTGTCGGCTCCTAACACTCTTGCTATCTCTCTGCCCACGTTGGGCCTGTCAGTCACTATTGCGATCATATTCTTCTTTTTTGATGCCCCGTACCGGATTGGGCGGTACGGGGACAGGTTGAACTTATTTTGTTTTTTTGTTATTTCTTTGGAGATTCCTCCTGACGGATGCCGTTGATTTCCATGATTGGCTTGTTGTTGTCACCGGGTACCAGTTTGAATGTGGCGTCCATGGTCAGGCTGATTACCGGGGTACAGAGTTTCAACGGGATGATTTCTGATTCCTTGCCTTGCAACAACAGGTCAAGGTTGCCGTCCGCTTCCAGTTGCTCCTTGCTAATACCCACGGCCTTCAGACCGGGCCAATCAATATCTTTTACATTATAATTATAAGGGATGTTCCGATTCGTATTCATACGGTTTGGGGATTTGATGTTTGTAAAACTGATTTTGTCTCTCTCTGATCGGGGTTATACCGCTTGTTTTGCCCCTTTCTTTTGTTCCTGCTGCTGGCCTTGGGCGGTATCCGTCTGTGCCGCCTGACGGGAAGTGTCCCTGCGGATATCCGGGTTCTCCTGGAAATACTGCAACTGCCCGGAATAAGGATTCACTTTCAGGTAGGAACTGAACGTTTGCCCGTTGTTTTTCAGTCCTTCGACCAGGAGGGTCTTCCCGTCCTGGAGGTTCGCCTTTTCCTGCGCCGTGAATACATGGCCGTAAACCTCCGCCGGGATACGTGGTGCCTGCTGCTCGTTGAACCCATCCGGCGTGCGTGAGTACATCGTCCTGCCGGTATTCATGTCCAGCTTGACAAATGCGGAGAATTCCTCTCCCTTACGGTTGATCATGTTTTCCAGATAGACGGCCTGCCCCTTGCGCAGGACCTCCTTGTCCTCGGCTGTTAGCTGCACGTTGCAAATTTCCTTTGGAATATAGATTTCTCCGGTTTCCGGATTATGACGGGTGTAATTCGGCCGTCCCGTCGTCTGGTCTATCGTGACAAACGCGGAGAAAGCTCCGTCCCTGTTCTTGAACTTCATGTCCTCGACCAGGATGGTATGTCCCTCGCTGAGCATCTTTATCTGGGTGGGCGAGAGTGGCACGCCCCCGATGGACTTCTCGTTGAATACCTGGTTCTTCGGGAAGATGAACTCCAACCCCCTGCGCTCGGCACTGTATTGAAGCGTGGCGTCAAACTCCTTCCCCGCCTTGGAGATCATCCCCTCCACCTTGACGGGTTGTCCCTCCTTCAGCAGTCTGATCTCCTCGTCCGTAAGTCTTACCCCGCTCACTTCCTGCGGGATGTAGACATGTTCCTGCCGGACGGCGACCAGCTCGTTGGTGTTTTTGTCGATGGAGATCAGGCAGGGGGTGTACTCGCTGCCACGCAGGTTGAGTTCCACCGCACGTCCCATGTTGCCGGTCTCACGCAGGTTCTTCTTGTCTTCCTCGCTAAAGTTAAACCCGAAATAAGGGCGTTCCAGTTGCGGTTCCTTGCGTATACCGTGAACGGCCAGCCCCACCTGCCCGTTCTCTTGCGGTATGAGCGAGAGCCTCGCATCCAGTTTGGCTGTCAGCACGCCGGGAATGTTAAGTGTCAGCGGCACCAGCTTGTTGGTCTTGTAACCTCTCAGCATGGAGTCAAGAAGTCCTTGCTGTTCGAGTGTCGCCTTTGAGATACCGATCTTGTCCAATCCCTCCCAGTCGATCATGTTCTCATTGTAACGATAGCGCGGGCCTTGCGGCTCTTGTGGCACCTGCTGTACCTGCGGTTGCTGTTGTTGCTGGGATGCTTGTTGTACCTCACTCTGTTGCAGGGGTTCCTGCGGTTGCGTTTCTTTTTTTGCCATGGCTGTCTCTTGTTTATTCATGTTTTGTTCCTCTTTGTTCTCTCTCGGACGGATCTCGTAGCGTTTGAGGAACTCCTTCACCACGTCCGTCTTTTTCCCTTCCGCCAGGTCCTTGATCGCTTGCTTGTTCACCTTGTAGTCGTGGAAGGTCATGCGGAGCAGGCGGAAATGGGTCGGTTCCTTGAACTGGCTCCAGAAATTCTTGATGAAGTTTTCGAGTATGCTCGAGTTCTTGTCGAATTTCAGGAATGAGTTTTCATTCTTCTCGTCCGCTGGAACCGTCTTGACCTTCCCGTCCTTGTCGATCTCGCTGACCACTTGTACACCGGCTTTCGGATCGCTCTTGTTATGAATCATCATCAGCTCGGTGATCTGTTCCACCAAAGGGTCATCGTTCATGACCTTCGGTTTCCGGGGCCGTCTAGGCTTTTCGTTCGGGCTCTTTTCTTGTGCCATACCTTTTCTTTTTGGGGTTAATAAATTGCTTTGACACTTCAAAAATATGGGCTAAATCCGAATAAAATACTGATTTTCAAAAAGGTGTCATCAGGTGTCATCAGATGTCATCAAATGTCCGAAAGACTGGTTTTCCGTGAGAGAAACATGCCGTGAAAACAAGGATATGGTATGCAGAGGGGAAGGGCGAAAAAGCCGGCACGGGCGCAAAGGGAGGATTATGCAGAGCAGAGGGAGCTGAAGTCCCTGTCTTCTCATGGGGCGGTGTTTTTTCATAAGACATTGCCAGGTCTGCCCATATATCCCGTACTTCCTGCCGGATTTATTAGGGATATAAAGGAGGCCCTCCTTTTTTCATCAATGACACGGTCATGCGTCGCGTCGGTCGCAGTGAGTCCCTATAATCTTTCCCGAAATCAAAACCATTGTCCGGGCGTTTGTTTCCATGTGTATTTTCCGCGACTTGTCGCAAGGAAAATACTCATGGAAAGCGAAGCCGGAACGCCCGTGACAATACGGTTTTGATTTATCTTTGATTATAGGGAACTCGCTGGTATCCGTCTGTTTTTCACGAATTTCCCAGAAAACATATACAGTCTTGTTGTTTATACGAAAAAAATATTTCTAGACTTGTCCCACGGAAAAAATGTCGCTTTTTATTTTCGGACTTTGATTCTTTACGAGGCTATTCGGACTGTCTTTCAAGATGATTTACAGAGTTTGGCATCGGCAGCAAGTGATATTCGGTGTTCCAAGCGGAGAAGCGGAATCTAGGACTAAATATTTTCTTCCTTCAACAATATAGCCCACGGGTTGTATCTATGTACCTATTATTCATCATAAAACAGACTATATATGGCTACCATTAAATTAAAATTCCGTCCATCGACGGTACAGGGTAAGGCTGGCACACTCTGTTACCAGCTTTGCCACCGTCAGGAGAACAGGCAGATTACCACCGACATGAGGATATTTCCCGAGTGGTGGAATGAGACGAAACGTGAACTTGTCACTGTCCCCGGCAATGAGAGAGTCCTGACCGTCTACCGGAAACGGGCGGAAAAGGAGATGCGGGACATCCGTGAGATTATCCGTGAGCTGGACTGTAGCGGAGAAACATACACCTTGTCGGAAATACTCAACCGCTATCGCTCCCTGCCTTCCGAGTCCGGTTTCCTGTACCACATGAAAAAAGAGATGGAAACGCTTTGGGAGAACGGCCAATACGGTACCTCTCGTAATTACCGGCGTGCACTGAACAGTTTTTCCACTTTCCTGGATGGTAACGACATTCCTTTTTCGTCGTTAGATTCCGCCCTGGCGTGTCGGTATGAGGCATGGTTGTGGCAACAAAGGGTAGCGAGAAACAGCAGCTCGTTCTATATGCGGATTCTGCGTGCCGTTTATAACAAGGCCGTAAAGCAAGGTATTGCGGTGCAGACTTTTCCGTTTCGTGAGGTTTATACAGGAGTGGCTCGCACATCGAAGCGTGCCGTGGATGAGGAAACCATCCTGAAACTTCAAAGGATTGACCTATCGGATTCACCGGCTTTGGCACTTTCCAGAGACATGTTCGTGTTCAGCTATTGTGCCCGTGGCATGGCGTTTGTGGACATGGCATATCTGAAAAAAGAGAATGTGGACAGCGTGCGAATTACCTATTGTCGCCATAAGACAGGCCAATACTTAACATTACATATCGAACCGTGTATGGCGGTGATATTGGAACGATATGGGCAGGTTTGTCCGGAAAGTCCATATCTTTTCCCCATCCTTACCGATGAACAGCCAGATCAGGCTTACCGGCAATATCGGACCGGGTTGAACTACCATAACCGAAAATTGAAACGGTTGGGTAAATTGCTTGGCGAACCATTACCTTTGTCCTCATATACGCCACGCCACAGCTGGGCTACCGCCGCACGCAACCACGACGTACCGATTGCCGTCATCAGTGCGGGGATGGGACACAGCAGCGAAAGGACTACGCTTATTTACTTGGATTCTTTGGACAATGCCGTGATAGATAATGCGAACGAGAAGATTTTGAAGAATTTGAACAGTACCGTCTCTATGTAAGAGAGGGTAGAAATACACCGCAAATGTAATCATTTTCAGCAAAAAAGAAAAATAAAACAGCCATTTAATTCCTTTTATTTTACCCCCCCCATTTGTAAATAAATGATTATCAACTATTTATGGTTATTATTTAAAACAAATTAAAATAATATTGTAATAAGGATGTAAAATGAAAGGAGACTGTCTATTTCTCTTTCGAGCGTATTTTTGAGTTGAGAACTGAGCAGACCGAGTAAAAATGGATTCTTATACAAACATACGCAATTGATTATCAACAATAAAGATGTTTGTACCGTTTCTTACATAGAAACGGTACGAATACGGGGTTACGGTATCCGCTCACTGTAGTCAGGAGCGGCCCGCATTCTGGAAGTCCTATGAAGGAAAAAGCCAGATTAACCTTGATTGCTGTATCTTCCTTATTTGAAAAAACAGAAGGTGCAGGAATGGAAATTATATCCTTTTTATTAACCCAGCAACATTACTTTTTGTTGAACATAGAAACACACACACACGAACATTGGTTCGCCCTAAAAGTATTTTATAACAAAGTTTTCGAGATTGAGGATATATTGAAAAAAGACAAGATCGAGACTTACATTCCTTGTGAGGAAACCTTGATGGAACGTAACGGCATAAAGAAGAAACTCCGTCGTCCGGTCATTAATTCGCTTATGTTCTTCCGTTCAACCGTTTGTCGTGCTTTGGAAGTACAGCGACAATTCACCAATAAGGTAATCCTATATACAAGACAGAAGGGATTGAAAAGACTTCCCCTTGCCATTCCTGATCGGGAAATGAACATTTTCATGCTGGTCACCTCGTCCGGCGAGCAGGGAATGGAATATTTCGGGGAGGACAATTCCAAGTTTCACCAGGGAGAACGTGTACGGGTCATTGACGGAAAGTTCAAGGGAGCGGAAGGGGTTATCTGCCGGATTAGGAAGAATCGCCGTTTGGTGGTCACCGTCCAAGGCGTATGCGCCGTGGCTACTTCCTATATTCCACAAGCCTTTCTACAACGGATAGGGCAAGATTAAGAAAATCATCAAAAGAATCATATAGTGGACATTCTTCATTTTATCGAATTTGCCTTTATAGTCATAGTCGGCTGGACATTGAGTGCGATGGTCCTGCCTCGCATTTCGTTGGTCTCTTTCCGACGTCGCCTGTTCGACTCAGTGGACGAACGTAAGTTGCATACTGCCCATATACCAAGGTTAGGCGGTATCGCCTTTTTCCCTTGTATCACAGTTACGGTTTCGCTTGCCATTATCGGTTACAACCTTTGGCAGGGCTATAACATACTCGACATGGACTTGACGAACCGTCTGCTTTCCATGCTCTGTTGTCTGTTCATACTTTATCTTATAGGTATGATGGATGACCTTATCGGTGTACGTTACCGTTCCAAATTTGTAGTGCAAATACTTTGTGGCATACTGTTGGTGATTTCCGGGTTATGCTTCGACAACCTATACGGGTTGTTCGGTATTTATGTCATACCTTATTACATAGGAGTGCCGTTCACAGTATTCGTCATCGTCTATATCCTGAACGCCATCAATTTGATAGACGGCATTGACGGACTTGCCTCTGGGTTGAGTATTATCTCATTCCTCGCTTTCAGCTGCATGTTCATCCATTTGCAATGGTGGATGTATGCCTTTATCAGTCTAGCTGCTTTCAGTGTGTTATTGCCGTTCTTTTATTATAACGTATACGGTAAGATATATCGGGGACGCAAGATCTTTATGGGTGATACCGGTTCGCTCACTATCGGGATGCTGCTGGCAGTGATGGTCATCCGTCTGAGTATGTCCGATCCAGTGAAAGAGAGTGCCTTTCCCGGTAGCATTGTGATAGCTTTTTCTTTTTTGATTGTACCAATGCTTGATGTGATACGTGTGGTTATTCACCGGTTGCGTAACGGTAAAAATCCATTTCTTCCAGACCGGAATCATATCCACCATAAATTTATAGCCTTAGGAATGTCCCAACGTAAAGCGATGGTAAGCATTGTTATTATGGCAGCTCTTTTTGCATTGGGAAATTGTTTTTTGATTCATTGCCTTTCCGTAACAAACTTGTTTCTGTTGGATGTGGCTGTTTGGACGGTGATTCATTGTTACATAACTATGAAAATCAACCGAAAACATAAAGTAGAATAATTAACTGTACAGAAAAAATAAGGTATGAAATTTCATTTAATTAAATTGTGCTTCTTATGCGTGTTGTTGGTGTCCTGCAATACCTCCAAAGAAATTGTCTATTTTCAAGATATCGTAGTTAATCAGCCCGAAGCGATTATCGGGGCACGGGATATTACCGTGCAACCCAAAGACCAGATTTCCATTATGGTGTCCAGCAAGGATCCGCAATTGGCGGCCCTGTTTAATCTTACACGGGTACAATACCGTGCCGGATCTACCGATTTGCGTACCGGAAGTAACAGTGGTGAAATATCCGGTTATACGTTGGATGATAAGGGAGACATTGATTTTCCTGTTATCGGGACACTGCATATTGCCGGTATGACCAAGAGCCAGATTGCCGCCCTGGTAAAGAAAAGGCTGATGGAAGAGAATCTGGTAAACGACCCGGTGGTCACGGTTGAGTTTATGAACCTTTATTTCTCTGTGTTGGGCGAGGTGAAAACTCCGGGTAAATATGCCATAACAAAAGACCAGATTACTCTTTTGGAAGCCATCAGCGTGGCGGGTGACCTAAGCATCTACGGAAAGCGGGATGCGATATTTGTCATCCGTGAAGAAAACGGCGAGCGTGTAACCCATTGGGTGGATATCCGCTCGAAAGATCTGTTTAATTCACCGGTATATTATCTGAAACAGAATGATGTGGTGTATGTACAGCCCAACAAGGTGCGTGCCGGACAAAGCACCATTAATGAGAACAGCGTGAAATCGGTATCGTTGTGGATCAGTATCGGTTCGTTCCTTTCCTCGTTGGGAGTTTTACTGTTCAAGTAATGTCGTTAATATTATTTCATAAGCTATAAAAGAGAGCCAAAATGATAGAAAATAGAACGAGTGTAGGCAAATCTGCCGAAGACTTTATACGGTTACAAGATTTATGGGGTATGTTTTTCCAGAAATGGTATTGGTTTGCCCTTTCATTATTCGTTGCATTGGCAACGGCATCATTATATTTGTTGAGTACTCCTAATGTCTATACCCGGACAGCAGCCATTTTGGTTAAAGATGACTCCAAGAACAATTCTTCGGCAAGTGCAATGAATGAGTTTGCAGATATGGGTATTTTTAAATCAAACACCAATATCAACAACGAACTGCTCACTTTGAAATCTCCTACGCTGATGACAGAGGTGGTGAAGCGTTTGGGGCTAAATGAGATATATACTGTTCGTAGGGGCTTAAAAAGAATAGAGTTGTATAAATCAAGCCCGATATTGGTGACTTATCTTTTTGATGATAAAAAAAGTGTAAGTTTTGATATAGAAGTTGGTGCACAAAACAAGTTTTATCTTTCAAACTTTATTGTTGCCGGAGAAGAAACAGAGGAACGGTTAGAAGGGATTATAGGAGATTCCATTCAAACATCAGCAGGAACATTGGCCATCAGCTTAACTTCTCAATATGAGAATTCTTTTACAGGCAGCACTATTCGATATAGTAAAGAATCGGCTGATATGATGGCTGACAGCTATACACAGAAATTGCGGGCTGAATTAGGCAACGAAGATGCCACCATTATCAATTTGAGCATTGATGATGCTTCTGTGCAAAAGGCAGAAGATATTTTGAATACACTGATTGAGGTTTATAACGAGAAATGGATCCAGGACAAGAACCAGATAGCAGTAAGTACCTCACGGTTTATCGGTGAACGTTTGGGCGTGATTGAAAACGAATTGGGTCATGTGGATGAGAATATCTCCAACTACAAGAGTGAACATCTGTTGCCGGACGTACAAGCCGCTTCCAGTCTGTATATGAGCCAGTCTGCTGAGAATAAAAAAGAAATTCAGACACTCACCAACCAGCTTGCGACGGCTCAATTTATTCGCCGCGAATTGGGGGGGAAAGAGATGAACCAGCCTTTGCCAACCAACTCCGGTATAGCCAACGTAAATATCGAAAGTCAAATCGGAGAATACAACAAGATGGTGTTGGATCGCAACCGGCTGATAGCCAACAGTAGCGAGAAAAACCCGTTGGTGAAAGATTTAGGGAACTCAATGCAGAGTATGAAACGTACGATTCTTCAATCGGTTGATAATTTGATCGTATCGTTAAATACTCAGATACGCAGTATTCGCCAACAGGAAGCAACAACAACTCAACAGTTGGCTTCTAATCCGAGTCAGGCCAAATACTTGTTATCGGTAGAACGTCAACAAAAAGTAAAGGAAGAGTTATACCTATATTTGCTCCAGAAGCGTGAAGAGAACGAACTGTCACAAGCGTTTACCGCTTATAATACGCGAATGATTACAGCTCCACGTGGCAGTGCTTTACCAACGGCACCGAATAAGAAAAACATTTTATTGGTGGCTCTTGCTCTCGGGCTTTTAGTACCGGCAGTTATTATCTTTATGCAAGAAAACATGAACACCAAGGTTCGGGGTAAGAAAGATTTGGAGAATTTGAGTGTGCCCTATTTGGGTGAAATACCGTTATATTTCCGAAACAAAAAAAAGAAGAATAAATTTTCGGAATATGCAATTGTGGTGGAAGAGGGTAACCGGAATATTATCAACGAAGCTTTTCGTGTGCTTCGCTCCAACGTGGACTTTATGAAAAGCAAGAATACCGAGCAGAAAGTATTTATAGAAACCTCTTTTAATCCGGGTAGTGGAAAAAGTTTTCTGTCCATGAACATCGCCATGAGTTTTGCCATTAAGGGAAAAAAAGTATTGGTGATAGACGGGGACTTGCGACATGGAACGGTTTCGGCTTATGTAGGGTCGCCTAAGAAAGGTTTAAGTGACTACTTGGGAAACAAGGAAGTCGTTTGGAACGAGTTGCTTGTGATAGACAAAAAGTATCCTAATCTGCATATAATTCCAGTAGGAACCATTCCTCCTAATCCGACGGAATTGTTGGAGGATGGAAGTCTGGCAACCTTGATGCAAGACTTACGCGATGAGTATGACTATATCTTTATTGATTGCCCGCCGATTGATATTGTGGCAGATACACAAATAATCGAGCAATATGCCGACCGGACACTCTTTGTGGTACGGGCGGGATTATTGGACCGCTCACTGTTACCTGAATTGGAAAGTATTTATCAAGAAAAGCGGTTCAAAAACCTTTCGGTGATATTGAATGGTACGGAAAGTACAGGTGGACGCTATGGTTACCGCTATGGTTACCACAATGGGTATGACTCTTATTACGGCAACACAAAATAGAGGGGTATTCCAAAATAAACAAGGAAACTGTTTGCTATTATTCCCAACAGTCAACAGAAATGTGTTTTTTCCGACAGAAAAAAGTATTAGCGGAAAGCGGTTTTTTCCGTGGTTTCACTGATTGCCACAGCCATCTTCTTCCCGGGGTAGATGATGGGGTGAAAACGTTGGAAGAGTCGTTGGCGATATTGGAAGAAATGGAACGTTTAGGCGTTCGTAAGGTTTGGCTTACCCCCCATATAATGGAAGACATACCCAATGAAACAGTGGATCTGCAACAGAAGTTCCAAGAATTAAAGCAAATGTATCATGGAAAGATCGAATTGGCTTTGGCAGCGGAATATATGATGGATAACCTTTTTGAGGAACGGTTGGAAAAGGATGACTTGTTACCCTTTGAGGAAGGAAAACATTATCTGTTAGTGGAAACCTCTTATTTCAATCCACCAATGGAGTTACTGTCTATTTTGCAACGCATCCAAAGGAAAGGTTATTATCCTTTGTTGGCCCATCCGGAACGATATGAGTATATGCGGATGAAGGATTATAAAATATTGAAAGATAACCAAATTTCTTTTCAACTAAATATACCGTCATTGGTCGGAATGTATGGTAAGCACATAGAAAAGAAAGCAAAAATATTATTAAAAGCAGGAATGTATGATTTAGGAGGAAATGATGTTCACTCCCTTATTTTTTATGTGACAGCTTGTAAGCACAAAATAGACAATCTGTCTTTCTTGAAGAATGTGTGTAAAATATAGCGTATTTATATTCAGGAAGACTTTGACCTGATATGTTTTTTATGTAAATGAATGATTTAATATTTAATACAAAGATAAATGAAAGCATGTTTCATGGGCTTGGGTTACATCGGACTACCCACAGCCATTATTGCCGCAAAGCACGGTATTCAAATAACAGGAGTTGATATCAATCCCCATGTCGTGGAAATGACTAATGCGGGACATCTGCACATTATTGAACCCGGTATGGAGGAAATGTTACAGGAAGTAGTGAAAGTTGGTATGTTGAAGGCTTCTGTTACACCGGAGGTAAGCGATGCTTATTTTATAGTAGTGCCTACCCCTTTCAAGGGAAACCATGAACCGGATGTGAGCTATGTGGAAGCTGCTACCCGTGCCGTATTGCCGTTGTTGAAAAAAGGGGATCTTTATGTAATAGAATCCACTTCACCTGTAGGAACTACAGAGGCTATGGCACGCATCATTTTTGGTGAACGTCCGGAATTGGAAGGTAAGATTTTCATAGCCTATTGTCCGGAACGTGTACTACCAGGCAATGTCATATATGAATTGGTGCATAACGATCGTGTTATCGGTGGCTTGAATCCTGAATCTACTGACAAGGCCATTGGGTTCTATTCGCAATTTGTACAGGGCACACTTCACAAGACCAACTGTCGCACAGCGGAGATGTGTAAACTGACGGAGAACTCCAGTCGTGATGTACAGATTGCCTTTGCTAATGAACTTTCCTTGATTTGCGATAAGGCGGGTATCAATGTTTGGGAACTTATCAACCTTGCCAACAAGCATCCGCGTGTAAATATCCTGCAACCCGGTTGCGGTGTAGGCGGTCATTGTATTGCGGTAGATCCATACTTTATCACCGCTGATTTCCCGGCAGAAAGCAAGTTAATCAGCGATGCTCGTGATATAAACAACTACAAGAGTTTCTGGTGTGCCGAAAAAGTGAAGAACGCCATGTTGGAGTTTGAGTTGAAGAATCACCGTAAGCCAGTTGTAGCTATGATGGGATTGGCATTCAAACCAAACATTGACGATTTGCGTGAAAGTCCGGCGAAATATATTACCACGAAAGTGATGCAGAGCTGTAATAATGCCGACATTTTGGTTGTAGAACCGAATGTAAAAGAGCATAACGTGTTTAAACTGACTGATTATAAAGAGGCTTACGACAAAGCAGATATAGTGGTATTCTTGACCGCACACACACCGTTCAAAGAGCTGGAATGGCGGGAGGATAAGGTGATATTGGATTTCTGTGGAATTTTCAAAAATAACTAAAGCCCTAATCAAGTGCTGAATTAAAATTTTAATTCAGCACTATTCCTCAATTATGAATATACTATTTATATTACAATACTATAAAATAGGTGGCGTTCAAACCGTTACTCATGTATTGTCAAATAAATTCGTGCAAGAAGGACATAATTGCAATGTTTTAACTCTTACACCATCAAAAGGAGAAGAAATACACCCTATATTAAACTCCAGAATTGGTGTTTCAGTAATAGATTCTCATACATTAAGTACAAAAGAAGCGATAATTCAATTAAGGAACTTTCTGATTGACAAAAATGTTGATGTTATTATTAATCAAAGTGGACATTTATTCAGAACAACAGCTTTGATAAAAAATGCGTCAAAAGATTTAAATATTAAGATTATATCAGTACTGCACAATACTCCAAGTTTTGGATTGAAGTTCAGATATAAACATAATATTACTGGCAAGTTAAAGTATTATAAGAATATTCTAAAACTGGCATACTCTTATCGGAAGGTGTATAAAAATAGCGATTTATATATTCTCTTATCAGAATCCTTTATCTCGGAATTCGAAAAGATATCTAGATTAAAGAATCTTAAAAAAATTAGACTGATATCAAATCCTATTACAATAGCCAATGAGGATTTTATATATAATTTCGAGCGAAAAGAAAAGCAGATAATTTTTGTAGGAAGATTAGAGTATACACAAAAAAGAATCGAAAGAATTTTAAATGTCTGGGGCAAAATACAATCTGAATATAAAGACTGGGAATTAACCATAGTCGGAGATGGTCCTGACATACTAAGACTAAAAAATATTACTGAAAATAAAAATATTCAGTCTGTTAAGTTTGTAGGTTTTCAAAACCCAAAAAGCTTTTATGAGAAAGCCTCAATTTTGTTACTGACATCAGATTATGAAGGTTTCCCACTTACGATAACAGAGAGTATGAACTTTGGTGTTATTCCTATTGTCTATGGTAGTTATAGTGCCGCATACGACATTATATCTGACAACTATTCAGGTATGATATCCAAGCCAAACAATGGATTTGACGAGGAAGACTTTACAAACAAGTTGAAAATGCTTTTGTCATCGGTAACTAAGCGGAAAGATTTTTCTCTAAATGCTCTAAATGACAGTAGGAGATTTTTACTAAACAACATTTACGAAAAATGGGAAAAGATCTTGTGACAGATGAAATAACTGTTATAATGCCGGCATATAATGCTGAAAGATTGCTTCCTGCAACTTTGGATAGCATTTTGTTGCAAACTTATAAAAACTGGCATTTAATAGTAGTGAATGACGGCTCCACAGATAAAACTGCGGATATATTAGATGAATATTCTTCCAAATATAAAAACATTGAATATATTACAATCAAAAATACAGGATCGGCAAGGATTCCAAGATTAAAAGCAGCAAGTTTGAGTAATAGCGAATGGATCTGCAACATTGATTCAGATGACATTATTGAATCAACTTATTTGGAAAAATTAGTAATACAGGCAAAGAAGACAAATTCAGATATAGTTTCTCCAACCATGCATTACACAACTTTTGAAGGTGAAGTCTTTAACCAAGTACCAGATAAAGGGTTTGACTTCAATCAAGTTCTGACAGGAAAAGATGCTGCTTTTCTAACCTTTAAACAAGGTTCTGGTTCTATGATTGCATGCAATGGAATGCTTTGCAGAAAGGAATTGTATGATGAACTTCTAAAAGATGTAACCTCATCTTCCTATGTATATCAAGATGAAGTGGATTTTTTTTTTATATTACTCAGAGCCAATCGTGTTGCGTTCAGTGACGCAAAATATACATATTTTAAAAATGACAATAGTGTAACCCATACTCCCCGAGTCAAAACTTATGATAAGTTACTGACGGAAATTAAATATAACCAATTAATAAAAAGAGAATATACTGACAATTCAATTATTCGTTTGGGAAATGCTCGTTTTCTTCAAACTCTGTTTGCAAGAAGAATTAAATATTTGAAAGAAAAACATCAATTTAATAAGACTCAACAGGAAGAAATAAATCAGATGTTTAGGATGGCTTTTCATCACATAGACTTAAATGCACGCTATCCTTTGATGAAAAAAATAATGTTTTCATTTGGTTTCCAATTCTTTAAATTAAGTGTAGGCATAATTCATGGCATCAAGCGTTAGTTCAAAAAAACAAAAAAGCGCATTAATATGGAATGCAGTTGAAAGATTTTCAACTCAAGCTATTCATTTAATATTAAGTATAATCATAGCACGTCTATTAAATCCTTCAGATTATGGCTTGGTTGCTATGGTGTCAATTTTTATGGCAATAGCGCAAACTCTGATAGATAGTGGTTTCTCGAATGCTCTTATACAAAAACAAAATCGTACGGAAGTTGACTTCTCAACAATATTCCATTTTAATAATTTTGCATCATTATTTCTCTATATTGTTTTATATTTTGGTTCAATTCCAATTTCAAAATTCTACGATTCTTCTGAACTGATACCGGTTCTTAGACTATTTGCTTTCAATCTTATAATTCAAGGATTATCTATCATACAACAGACCCAATTGATAATAGAACTTAGATTTAAAGATAAAGCTAAAATATCCCTTGTTGCGGTTATTATCAGTGGAATATGCGGCATAATAATGGCTTATAATGATTTCGGACCATATGCGTTGGTTTGGCAGATTATAATAATGAATGCTATTACAACGATTGGGATATGGATAATGAAACCATGGAAACCGATGCTGGTATTCTCCTTAAGTTCATTTAGAACGTTATTCAAATTCAGTTCCAAAATTATGATAGGAGGATTGTTGCACAGTGTATATACTAACATTTATTCTCTTATAATCGGAAAAATATACAATAGCGCAGCATTGGGGCTTTACACAAAGGCAAATAATTTAAGTAAAACACCTTCTTTACAAATTGCAACCATTATCGATCAGGTTTCATATCCTGTATTATGCGGATTACAAAACGATAGTGTTCAACTTAAAACAATGTTTTTTAAATATTTACGCCTATCATCATTTATTATAACCCCAATAATGATTCTTTTATGCTGCCTGGCAAGACCTTTGGTTATTATACTGTTAGGTACTAAATGGGAAGCAATGATAATTTTTCTACAAGTTCTAAGTTTGGCTTACATATTGGAACCTGTTCAGAAATTTAATTGGCAATTGTTGAATGTTCATGGTCGTTCTGACTTGTCTCTTAAGTCTGAAGTAGTAAAAAAAATAATCAGTATATCTCTTCTGCTAATAGCTATTCAATTTGATGCGATTTATGTCGCACTGTCTTTATTGATATATTCGGTTTGTGATGTAATTATCATTATATATTTTGTGAGACAAATAACAGATATCAGCTACAAGGAAGAAATTAGGCAATTAAAGCCTTTTTATATTGGGGGACTCCTAATGTGTTTGTTGATATATTTAACAATTTGTCTTATCAGTAATGTATATATATCATTTATTGTCGGTCTATTAGTAGGCTTGGTAACGTATGCCATTATTTGTAGACTATTTAATTGTCCTGAACTTAAACACATATCTAAAAAATTATGATTCATATAGTATGTGGAATTGACGACAAATTTGTAATGCCATGTGGAGTTCTTATGTCTTCCGTTTTTGAAAATAACAAGAATGAGCAAATTGAATTTCATGTTATTACGGCAGGACTGAAAAACGAAAGTACCAACAGCTTGCAAAAGATTGCAGACAACTATAACCAAAGGCTTTCGTTTGTAGTTGTTGATGAAGTTGTTTTTAAAGATTGTCCCACAAACACGTATATAAGCGCAGCGGCATACAACAGGATTCTTGCAGCAAACATTCTACCCCCAGATATGAAAAGATGCCTTTATCTGGATGCAGATATGATTGTAACCAGAAATGTAAGAGATTTATATAATGTCAATATGGATAATGCGGCAGTAGGAGTTGTAATTGACCAATCCGGTGATGACATAAGACACTTTAACAGATTGGGTTATAGTAGAGAAAAAGGTTATTTTAACTCTGGACTGCTTTTAATGGATTTGGAAGTATGGAGAGAAAAAGAATTACCCAATAAGGTACTTGAATATATCGATTCGCATAAAGGCAATTTGCAATTCCATGACCAGGATGCATTGAATGCGGTTCTATATGACGATACCTATTATCTTCCTATGAAATATAATTCGCAATTCTCATTCCTATACAAAAATCCATATATTGACAAATCACGCTGGCAAGATATGTACGAGGCAGCGGAACACCCGGTAATCATACATTACACAAATAAAATCAAACCTTGGCATAGAGAGTGTATACACCCTTATAAAGATATCTGGTTTGAATACTATAAGAAAACTGAATGGGGAAAGAATAAATTAAGGGTATATTCTAAAAAGGGATATATGAAGATTCTCATTAAAGAGTTTCTAAACAAATGCGGAATAAGAAAACTTAATCCACCAACTATGCTTAGAGAAGAATTTTATAAATTTTATCAACATTAGAAATGGACAATATAAATACATCTTTGATTGTTAAGTGGTTGAGATTACCAATGGCTTTGTTGGTAATCTTTATTCACATGACACCCCATTTAAATCCACATTTCACCCCTGTTTATAGCATAGACTGGCAATCTTTATCACCAGATAACATATACTCAATTATCGGAATATTTTTCAATAATCTATGCACTGTTGCTGTCCCTTTCTTCTTTTTTACGGCAGTATATTACTTTTTCTTTAACACAGAAAAATTTGATAAAGATACATATAAATCAAAAATAAAAAAACGGATAAAAACGCTATTAGTTCCTTATGTGTTATGGATTATTATAACAATCATTCTGCGCATCTTGTACGGTCTGTACAAAATGTACGTACTTAAACTATCTATTTCAGAACTTCCATCTGATTGTTTAACAATAGATGAAATAACAACACTTTCAAACATTCTAAGTTTTTTTTGGAACTATTTCATAATCAACGAAAATAATACTTTAAATCCATTAGGGCTTTCATCTTATTTAGCAGCTCCTATCAATATCCCATTATGGTTTTTAAGAGACCTGATTATTTTAACTGCAATTTCTCCGTTGCTATATAAAGGTATAAAATATTTAAAAAAATGGGGTATTGCTATATTATTGGCTGCTTTTATCTTAAATATAGAAACCCTACCAGGTATACATGTCAAAGGACTTTTCTTTTTTGTGTTTGGAAGCTATCTGGCTGTTAATAAACTTGATATTCTGGATACTTTCAAAAGTTACAAGTGGCTTATTCCATTATCTATAGCATTACTAATAATGCTTGTCCCTGCCGACAACATGCCTATATCTACGAGTATACGGCATATATATCAAGTAACTGGCATCATTGCTGTTTTCCTTTTAGCCAATACAATGATAAAAAAACTCAAGTATATAAATCAATTTATTTTTAAACACTCGAATGCTTCCTTTTTTATCTACGTTGTACATACTATTCCCATAGTTGTCGCATCTCCTCGGGGTTTTACAAGTTTATTAATTGATAAAACTCTATATATTAGTGGTTTATATAAGCACTCAGGGGGGATAAGTTACTTCTTAACTCCGTTTGTATGTCTTTTCGTATGCATAATAATGTATAATATATTGAAGCGTTTTATACCTAAAACAATGGAAGCACTTATAGGTGGAAGATAAAATTTCCTCTAATAATATGACAGATTTAAATACAACAAATACATTAAGTAATCCGCTCAACCGCTGGATAACATACGGTATATGGTTAATGATAACCCTAATTTATATACCTATTCCTGCAGTTCCTGGTACGCTTATTACATTTACGCTATTTATACTTTCATTATACTCAATGAATAATGAAACTAGAGGTTTTGCTCTTATGTGTTTTGCTGCCCCTGTGTTAGGTGCTTTATTCTTTGTTTTGCATATTCCTTTAACGGCTTATTTTATATGTTTATTCTTAGGATTGGTATTTCTAAGGAATTATATAAAATCCAGCCTGAATATAAATGAAGAGTTTATCTATTTTGGATTACTAGTGATTATTTTCCTAATTGCATACCTATATGGACCACAGCATTCTTACAGCAATTTTAAACTGATTTATATCATTTCGATTGGATTTTGTTCTATTATATACTGGAAAGTTTATTGCCAATCACCAAAACTACAATCTTTAGTACTTGCTCAGTTTTTATGCCTGATAAGTTTACTGTTTATATATATTGCTTTTGACTTTTATCCGTTTAAACATCCTGCACATATTTTTGATTTGGATTTCTTTAGGAGTTCATTTTCTTTTATAAAGAAAAGCACAGATATGGTTTTGACTTACCATTCTGTTGGAATACCTGCAATGATGGGGATTGCTTTGATTTTAAGTTCTTTTGAACTATCTAAACTACGAAAAAGGAATGTTGTAACACTATTGCTACCTCTTATAATTTTATTATTGATAGCACAAGCACGGCAGGCAATATTTGGAACTTTCATAATCTTGTTTATCCGCTTGATTATAGATACCAGAATATCACTTGATAAAAAAATTTGGTTTTCTGTAATATTGGCTTTTGCTTCTTTACTTATTCTTACAAATCTAAAGTCTAAAGCTATTGAGGGTTCTATGAATGCAACTACGCTTAGCCAAAGTCTTAATAGAGACTATGATAATGCTTTCAAGATATTAGAGACAGACTTCATTTTAGGAAAAGGGTTGGGTGGCTTTAGTACAAACGGAGCCAGAGCATATCCACATAATCTGTTTCTGGAATTATTTTGCGAATTGGGTATGGTTGGAACTCTTTTGATTGTTATGATTGTATTTGTGCCATTAGTGGTAAAACCAGATCGATTTCGTTTATTGACTATATCCAACTTTTATGCTCTTCCTTTAATAGTAGCCATATTTATTAGGTCGATGATGAGTTCTGATCTAATTGACAGTATCACTCTCATTACAGCGATTATAGTAATATCAAAAACTCAAACAAACTAATTATGATGAAAAAGCTAATCTATATAGCAGGTGGAAATGTTTCTGTTTTGGAGTCCCAAGTATTGGAACTGCTTAAGTTTTATCACATCAAAGGTATTCCTTTGGCATTGATAATGGGATATCGTAATACCAATGAAAAAGGGGAAATTGAAAAGAAACTATCCAATTATTCATTTTTGGATGTCGTATGGTTTAAATCATATCCTACATATCAAATATTCGAATTTCTGACTATCCGAAATATTTTTTCGGCTGTAAAGAAAGTAAAAGATTGGGAAAATTCATTTTTTCATGTAAGAAGCGAGCATCTTGGCTACCTTATAAAAAAAATGGTTATAGATCAAAGACTTAATAATCGAATTTTAATCGATATCAGGGGGGTAGTTTATCGGGAAATCGAATTTAAGTATATGCGGTGTTCCGGTATTCGCAAGTTATTGCTGAAAGTTCAAGCTAATTATTATCAATTTTTCTACAAAAGACTGTTTGACAGTAGAATCGTTAGCCAAATTGTCATTTCTTCAGTTTCAACACCAATCAATGAGTATATCCGGAAAAACTATTCAAATTGTAAATACAGATTATGTGTTCACCCCAATATTGCAGGAAAAGTGATGGAATTCTCTGTTTCCTATAGAAATGAAATAAGGAACAGATATGATATTAAAGATAATGAATTGCTTGCAATTTGCCTAAGTGGAGGAGATTCGCTTTGGCAACAAGATAAAAGTAACATCGACACCCTAATATCTAAAGGCATTAGGGTTATCTCCTTATCTAAAAAGGTTTTTGACAATGAGAAGTGCATTAGCCTTTTCGTGCCATTCCAAGACGTTCCAAAATATCTTTCCGCAGCTGACATAGGAATACTTTGGAGAGATAGAACATTTATAAATTATTCTGCCTCACCATCTAAATTAAGTGAATTCGCTGCTTCCGGATTATTTATAATCCATAACGGCAGTGTCAATATTGCAGAAGAATATATTGAAAAATATGGCGCAGGGGTGATTATAGAAGATATGAGTAATTTAAATACCAATCAAATAGAACTGATCAAACAGCAAAACAGAATCAAAAATGCAATATCAGGGCAAAATATGTTTGGTGTAAATGCTATAGGAAACTCATACATCAACCTTTATAAAACTTTTTAAAAATCAAGAATAATGATTCGTCCATTATATTTTCACAATCCAAATCAGGAAGGGTTTGAGGCAATTATTAAACATTTACATTCAAAGAACTATAAATTCATCAGTATTGAAGAACTTTATAGCCGATTGGAAAAGAATGATACCAAAGGAAAATTGGCATATATATCATTCGATGATGGCTGGCAAGGTAATTTAAAGTTGATTCCAATTATAGAGAAGTACAATGTTCATATAACAATATTTATTGCCGTTAATCCGATAATGTCAGGCAACTTTTGGTGGGAATTCGTTGCAAAAAAAGTTGGTTATACACAAATGCAAAATTTTAAAAATCTTCCCCACGATGAGTTTGAAAGTCAACTTAAAAAAATAAAAACAGAAGTTGCTGATTTACAACGATCAACAATGACGATTGATGAGCTTGAGACGATTACAAAACACCCTTTGATATCAATTCAGTCACATACTATAAATCATCCGATTCTTACCAAATTGCCAGATGATCTGTTGGATTTTGAACTTAGTGAATCTCAAAAACAATTAGAAAAAATCACGGGTAAGAGCATTTTCGCTTTTAGCTATCCCAACGGGTCCATTTCTCATAGAGAAATCAACGCTGCAAAAAAATATTATAAAATTGCATTTTCAACAAAGCCGAATAATATCTCGG
Source organism: Parabacteroides sp. MSK.9.14 (assembly GCF_019041495.1). Lineage (NCBI taxonomy): Bacteria > Pseudomonadati > Bacteroidota > Bacteroidia > Bacteroidales > Tannerellaceae > Parabacteroides > Parabacteroides sp. MSK.9.14. Next base: position 9,347 of record NZ_JAHPXO010000040.1, on the reverse strand, counting down.
CAAGTGCAGATTTGTATACCTTACCACGCTATGCACTGACAGGTGATTATATGCGTGATTTGCTTAAGATGTATGGCATCTGGAAATATATAAAGGGATGTTGTGAAAAAATCACAAGAACTTTCAAAGCTTAAATTATAACATATACATACCAAGCAATGAAAATTTTAGTCAATACTCCCAGTTTGAAATTAATGGGAGGAATTGCGAATCATTACAAAGGATTGCGTGCTTTTTGGACGGAAAATGTAATATACAATACTATAGGGAACCGCCTAGTGACGGGTTTTGAACTATACGTCAAAATTGGACACTAATGAATATACGGGCTTTAAAAAACAAGACTAAAACTTATCTTGCCGGAGACTGGTCTGGTGATAAGGCTGCCATTGATAAATTGCACGAATGGAATGAGGGAAATCGTTGGAGTCTTCATTTCATTGATGTACACAACTTGACACAATCTAGAGATAACAGTAACAACTGCAATATAAAAACTTCACTGAGAATGAGAATGGGAATTTCAAAGACTTTCGTTCTTATTATTGGTGAACATACTAAATCTCTGAGGAGTGGTGCTTGTTATTTATGTAAATGGTATAGGGAAAATTCTTGTTTGTTGAGACATTCTGTAGATAATCGTAGTTATGTGGACTATGAGTGCGATATGGCGATTAAAGAAAATGCTAAGATTGTGATACTTTATAATTCTATCATTGTAGACCGAAACAAATGTCCAGAAATGCTACGGAACAAAGGAATCTATAAGCCTATGAAGAAATTTAACTTTAATACTTGGAATGTGGAGTGGGATTATCAGACTGTGAAATCTGCAATCAATGATTAATGATATGCTTAATAATGTAAAAATATTTATGCTGAGTAACTACAATTTCTTTCTTAAGCAAGTAGCGTTGGCAATGGGTACCATTTCTTGTATCCTGACAATCTTTATCGGTATATGGCCGCGATTTAATTGTAGTTGTATGTGGGGGTGCTGCCTATTTGCTTCTATTGCTTGGGGCTTCAGTTCAATAATACCAGGAAAAGAAATCAGGATAGATTTTATTCGCAGACGTAGAATTCGTGTGAAGGTGGGTGATCTATTTGATACAGAATGTGGAAGTATCGTGGTCATTCCGGTGAATAACTATTTAGACACTCAGTTGCAACATGATGTGATAGGTCCGCGTACTGTTCATGGACTGTTTATACAGCATTATCGTGATAAATATCCGAGAAAGAATTTAGATGATGAAATAACCAATGCAATATCAAGAGATGGTATCCTCTCATCGGGAAGCGTTGCGTCTCGTAGAAATGTAAGTGGCAAACTTAATAAATATCCGTTAGGAACAGTTGTCCGTTTGTTTGAGGAAGACAAACAGTACTATCTTGTGGTGGCGACAGAGTTTGATGAAAACAACCATGTGATTTATCAGCCAGAGAAATATACTTATATGCTGCTTACTATGATGGAGAAGATAAACACCTATAATAGCGGTCATCCTATCTATATGCCTATTATTGGTTCCGGACAGACCGGGCTAAATCTTTCCAAACAAAAAACATTATGTCATATTTTGCAATGTTTCAGTTTGGTGGACCATTATGTAACTATGGGTGGAACTACCATTGTAGTTCATAAAAGTGATACGAAATTTATATCCTTAAATAAGGTAAAGTATGAGTTTAACAATTTAGGAACATAAAATATGGGAACTTATAGAAATGGCACATACGTGGCCTTTGATGGACAGGGAGAAGTAAATCCTGTCAATAGCGACTTGCATAATTTTGAATTGCTAAAAGCATGGCAAGCAAATGACAATGTTCGTTTTAATTTTGTAAATAGTCATGAGAAAACTTATAGTGTGAGAGACTCAAGTAGTTTGGAAACATTGAAAGCGAGATTGAAAGAACGAATGGCTAATTCTAAGAATATGTTGGTTATAGTTTCTTCTCAAACAAATAAAAACAGAGGGTTGTTGAATTGGGAGATACAGCAAGCTGTTGAAGTTTATAAATTACCGATTATCGTGGCGTATGTAGGTTTACAGTCTTTAAATAGTTTTAGTCTAAACCTTTACTATAACTGGTTACCTTCTAAGTTGCGTGAGTACGTTAATAGCAACACTGCAAAAGTAGCACATACCCTCTTTACACAATTCAAGATTGGAGGAGCAATTAATTACTATTCTGTAGTAACTCCAACGATGCCTATAAATAGTATGGAGATATATTGATATAAACATTCTGTTTGTCATGAAAATTCTAATAAATACATCCTCCTTAAAATTAATGGGCGGAGTTGCGAGTCATTACAAAGGATTGCGTGCTTTTTGGACGGAAAATGTAATGTATAATACCATCGGAAAACGTAATGCAACAAAATGTGGCAGTGGAAAATATTGGTTACTTTGGGACTGTTTGAAATTTATATTCCGGTTGTTGACATTTCGTCCGGATGTCGTATTAGTTAATCCATCTTTAGGAACTTCTGCATTAAAACGTGATTTTTTTTTCTTAAATGTTGCTCATGCTCTTGGCTTTAAGGTAGTCGTGTTTATTCATGGTTTTAATTGGGATTATGCGAAGACTATCAATAAGAAATGGGTGGTACGTCATTTTAATAAAGCCTCACTGATTTTTGTGTTGGCAAATGCCTTTAAAGAGGAAATGATGTCATGGGGGGTTACTTCGCCAATAAGTCTTACAACAACTAAAGTTGATGATGCCTTGCTCGAAAATTTCAACCCTATGAAGGATAAGACTTTCAGCAGCAAAAACATCTTGTTCTTGTCAAGAATAGAAAAAGCAAAAGGAGTTTATGAAGCTGTAGATGCCTTTGCCATTTTAAAACAAAAGTACAGCGACTTGACTCTGACTTTCGTTGGTGATGGATCGGAACTTAAACCTCTGAAAAAATATGTTGCTGACAAAGATTTGTCTGATGTAATATTTACGGGCAGACTGGCTGGTGAAGCCCTTAAGAATGAGTATAAAAACGCATTATTATTATTATTAACGACTCATGGAGAAGGAATGCCAACGGTAGTTCTTGAAGCAATGGCTTTCGGCTTGCCGATCTTGACAAGGAATGTCGGCGGTCTTGTTGACTTTTTCCAAAACGACAAAATGGGATTTATAACGGACTCCCTTGAACCGAAAGATTTTGCCGATGCAATGGTTCCGTACATAAAGGACAAGGAGTTGGCACGAAAGGTCGGCGCATATAATGCACAATACGCCAAAGAACATTTTATGGCGTCAAGCGTTGCAAGGCAAATTGAAAACACAATAAAAGAAACTATAAGACTATGAAACTGTCAAGAATTAAGAAACTTGTCTTCCTTCATTTACAGCATTTGCCAATGAAGTCAAGGGGTTGGAGACCAACGCTTTGTAAATGGGGGGGGGTAAACATCAAATGCCCTAAAAAGACCTTCATCGGAGAGGACGTTATTTTCGACACAAATTATCCCGAAGATATTGTCATTGAAGAGGGCGTGCGCCTGACTGTCGGCGTCCGGATTGTAACGCATTTCATGAACCCGAAGACAGGCAGTTATGACCGCGGTCAAGTGCATGTTGGCAAAGGAGCCTACATTGGCATGGGAACAATGGTTGTCAAGCCGGTCACAATCGGAGAAGGGGCAATCGTAGGCGCCGGGGCAATAGTGACGAAAGATATACCGTCAAACGAAGTATGGGCAGGAAACCCCGCCCGCTTTATCAGAAAACGATAAAATTATGCCAAACGCAATATTTTTTTACAGAATACAGAGGTGGTTATACTTACACCACATTCCATTTTTACCTAAATTAATTCAACTATTAATTTTTCTGATTTACAACACTAAAATTACTGCTGATTCAAAAATCGGTAAAGGATCTTATTTTGTTTGTAAAGGAATTAGCACTGTACTAATCCCAGGAACGGAAATTGGAGAAAACTGCGTATTAGGTTTACGATTCTCAACAGTAAGAAAATTTCCATATAAAAACGTTCCTAAAATTGGCAATAACGTTTTTATCGGTCCAAACGTTGTAATCTGTGGACCAGTAGAAATTGGTGATAACTGTATTGTTGCAGCTAATTCGTTTGTTGATAAATCATTAAGGGGGGGGGTAATTGTTGCAGGCTCTCCTGCTAAAATAATCGGATATACTAAAGACTTAAACTATAATATTTCTTCAAATCAAAAAGATTTAGATGGAATAGCACCATATCTGCAACCAAAAGAGTAAATCAAAAGTTGCAATCGGATATAGTTTTAAAAGGATAAAACTATGTTGAATGCAATCTCTTTTTATCGGGTATCAAGGTGGCTGTACTTGCACCACATTCCTGTACTGCCAAAATTGATAACATTGCTTATTTTCCTAATTTACAACAGCAAGATTCCATACCAGGCAAAGATTGGCAGAGGGTCAACTTTTGGATACGGAGGTATGGGTGTTGTTATCCATTCTAAATCAATTATAGGGGTAAACTGCACTATATGTCAGCAAGTTTCCATAGGGGGGTAATTCAAGATTTCCGGAAGTACCAGTGATAGGTAATAATGTTTATATTGCGAAAGGTTCTATCGTTATGGGTGGTATAACAATCGGAAACAATGTTACAATAGGAGCAAACGCAGTCGTAACCAAACCAATTCCCGATAATGCTATCGTTGCAGGCGTACCCACCAAAATTCTAAGGACTAAAGAATAACATAATATGCATAAAGTTATCAACTCTTTTCGCTTGCTGAAGGAGTATTGCGAGAATGAGGGGTTCAAGGGTTGGGATCCCTATGACGGACTTAACTCGAAGGTTTTTCAGGCGTTGCCGTTCCTGAAGAAGTCGGCAATCTGCCGCCTGGTTGTTATCCAAGGATTTAAGCGCTGCCCAGTCAATCTCCGCAGGCTTGCGCTTGTCCCCAAGGAATATAATGCCAAGGGCATCGGGCTTTTCCTTTCCGGTTACTGCAACCTATATAATGCGGTTAAGGCAAACCCCAAACTTGCGGAAAGCCTCGGCTCTCCCGATTCCCTGAAATCACGGATTAACGAACTGGCTGAACTGTTGATCTCTCTACAATCAAAAGGTTACAGCGGTGCTTGCTGGGGATATAACTTTGACTGGCAGGCTCGCAGACTTTTCCTTTTCCCAAAGTTTACTCCAACCGTTGTTGCGAGCAATTTCTGTGCAACCGCTCTTATGGAAGCATACGAAATTACCAGAGAGAAAAGGTTTCTTGAAATCGCTCTCAGTGCGGCACATTTCGTTATCAACGACCTTCACCGCACGGAATATAAGGACGGATTCCTATTCTCTTACAGCCCGTTGCAGGGAAACGACACTGTCTTTAACGCCTCACTGCTCGGCTCAAGGCTGCTTAGTTTTTGCTACAAGTACACAGGCAACGAGGAATACTGCGAACTTGCAGAGCAAAGCATAAAGGCATGCTGCTCAGGTCAAAAGCCAAACGGTGCATGGGTATATGGCATGCTACCCGTTCAGAGTTGGGTTGACAGTTTTCATACAGGCTATAACCTTGATGCGCTTATTGCATATCAGGAGCTGACAGGCGACAATAAGTATCGCAAATATATTGAGAAGGGCTTTGAATATTATATTCAAAACTTCTTTGAAGCCAACGGAATGCCAAAATACTACGACAACCGCACTTATCCCATCGACATTCACTGCCCGGGGCAGTTGCTCGTAACGCTCGCAAGGTTGCACAAGATCGAAGAATACAAGGAAATTGCAGAAAAGGTCATTGATTGGACTATCCGCAATATGCAAGACCGGAAAGGCTATTTCTACTACCAGTTAAAGCCGGGGATAAGTTCAAAAATATCATATATGCGTTGGAGCAATGCGTTTATATTTAATGCTATGAGCCATTATTTACTTGCCGAATAATATTTTAATCTTATGGATAAAGTTTCATTAAACGGGGTCGAAATATTCCCTTTCGACTCCGAACAGCAACTATTGCATTATGTGGACACGCATAAGGGCATATTGGTAGCGATCAATGCAGAAAAGATATTGCATGCCACGGAACAGACACGTGCCATTATCAATCGAAATATTGGGTATTGTGATGGAGCCGGTGCACAAATGGCTTTAAAGCAGAAAGGTTATAAAGATGCCTGTAAGATTCCCGGATGTGAACTATGGCTAAAGATTATTACTCGCTTTTACAAGGAAAAGACATTCTATCTGGTTGGTGGAAAACCGCAAATCGTAAATGAGACCGTAGAGAAACTGTGTTCTGAATATCAGGATATCCGAATAGTGGGTTATCGTAACGGCTATATCAAGACGGATGAAGAGAAACGACGATTGATAGACGATATTGTGGAGAAGAAACCGGATGTGGTATTCGTGGCTATGGGGTCGCCAAAGCAGGAATTGCTGATGGAGGAGATACAGCAACGGCATCGCGCTATCTTCCAAGGATTGGGTGGCAGTTTCGATGTCTATACAGGTCATGTGCAGCGCGCACCGAAATGGTGGGTGGAGCATAATCTGGAATTTGCTTATCGCTTGATAAAAGAACCCAAAAGAATTAAACGTCAGATCCACTTGGTGAAGTATGCTTGGTGGCTGATGAAGAAAAAATTATAAACAGAGGAAATATGAAGAAAGTGATGTTGGTCTTCGGCACCCGTCCGGAGGCAATCAAGATGGCTCCGCTGGTGAAAGAATTCCAGAAACAGCCAAAACGGGTAGAGACTGTGGTGTGCGTAACCGGACAGCATCGGGAAATGCTGGATCAGGTGTTGAAGATATTCGACATCAAACCGGATTATGATTTGAATATCATGAAGCAGGGACAGGATCTGTATGATGTGACCGCTCGTGTGCTAACCGGTATGCGTGATGTACTGAAAGAGGTAAAGCCCGATGTGGTATTGGTACATGGGGATACTACCACTTCTACAGCTGCAGCTTTGGCTGCTTTTTATCAACAGATACCGGTGGGACATGTGGAAGCTGGTTTGCGTACACATAATATTTATAGCCCATGGCCGGAGGAGATGAATCGGTTGTTGACGGGGCGTCTGGCGACCTATCATTTTTCTCCCACTCCGTTAAGTCGTAATAATCTGATTAAAGAGAGCGTTGATGACCGCAATATCATTATAACTGGTAACACAGTGATTGATGCACTTTATTGGGTAGTGGATAAAATCAAGAACAACAAGGAGCTAGATAATGAATTGGAAGATATATTGAGCAAAGCGGGTTATGATGTAAACCGCTTGAACAATGGCAAGAAGCTGGTATTGATTACAGGGCATCGTCGTGAGAATTTTGGTGACGGATTTATCAATATGTGTACAGCTATTAAAGATTTGACGGTTAAATATCCAGATTTGGATTTTGTTTATCCTATGCACTTGAATCCTAATGTACGCAAGCCGATTCATGAGGTGTTCGGGGAGAATCTGTCCGGCTTAAAAAATATGTTCTTCATTGAACCATTGGAGTATTTGAGTTTTGTGTATCTAATGGAGAAGAGCAGCATCGTATTGACAGATAGCGGTGGCATTCAAGAGGAAGCTCCGGGACTGGGTAAACCGGTATTGGTGATGCGTGATACCACGGAGCGACCAGAAGCATTAGATGCCGGAACGGTGAAACTGGTAGGTACGGACTATAATAAGATTGTAAACGAAGTATCATCTTTGATTGATGATAAAGCAGCTTATGAAAAAATGAGTAAGGCTGTAAATCCGTACGGTGACGGATTAGCCTGCGGACGTATTGTAAATGCATTGTTATATAGGATATAAGCTGAGCTATGAAGCTGATACTGAAAAATATTTTTACAAATCGAAATACTTGTTATTACTTATGGTTTGCATTACCAAGAGCTAATAAACTTAAAGTGAAAGTTTTTTCTGGAGTTGAACTTCATTATCGGGACTTGTTTCATGGTAAGATATACGAATTGTTGCAAAACCTAACATCGGGTATAAAATGAAGAATGATAAACGAAAAAAAGAAATTTTTCGGTGGATATTCCTCGGAGGACTTTTGTTGTTTGTGACTTTTCCTGTTTTTACGCAGTAAATACAAGAATGAGTGGATTGATTTATGTGCCGAGCACGGACATAGATGATGGAGGAAAAACTCGCATAGGTGGTCACTTTTTCAGAAAAGAGTTCCTGCCCGATGTCAGCTTGAATTCGTTAGGAAAGTGGATGTATCATACAGGCAATCATTTTTTGAGCATCATTCCTTTTTCATAGATTGAGCTGGAATTATTTGTACTATACAGAAAAAATTAAAAGACAGCAATATAGATAATATGGATTTTGATCACAAGAATTGATATTTATCTAAAAGAATCAGGCCTATCAAAGAAAACGAATGATGATCATGTATTGCTATTGGAAGTAATGATCACATTACGACGAGTGACAAGGTGAAAAGAGATGATTGGCCGGATAGTAGAAGAACCATATTGGGGAACTATTATGTTGCTGCCACTAAATATACGAAAAAAAAACATATCATAGGTTTCTATGTCACCTACCGAAAATGAAAACGTGATTACAATTAAATGGAATGGAGTGGCAGACTGTATGACTTATCAGTCCTCTTTGCAAAACGGGAAATATTCTTCGGAAGGTATATGCTTTTACATCAACCTACTGTAAAATACTAATCAAGAAAATAATAAGGATGCCTACAGTCGTTGTCCGTTTTGAGACTTGTAAGAAAGCCATAGGGTACGGTACGGTTTATTACCGTATCTACAAAGGACATAACCGACGTATGGAATTTTCTTCCCACCTTCACCTACCAACTTCTTCTTGGGATGAAACCACAAAGACAATCCGGGGAGAGCATCCCAAAGCCTGTCTCTTTCGTGCTCAGATGGAAGCGGATCTTCGGCTTTTGAACCGGATTATAACGGAAGATGTTACCGGTCGACTGACAATGGGCGATATGATAGCCATCTTTAAACATCAAAGGACAATAATCAAATGAACTTTTGACTTGTAAGTCAATAGGATGGTACCGTCTTTGACAGATTGCTATCACCGTCTAGGTTTTCAGGTAACAGAATCCGAAGATGGATTACGGATAGGCTTCAAACCGGGAATGGCACATGCTATCGTGAAGGAGATTTGGAACGAGCAGCCTTTGACCCGTTCGGATGTTGAAAGGTTTTATGAAAAGCTTTCTTCACTGAACAAAGGATATCGAAATCTCTATTTCAGGATCGTGGCGCACGGTGGATTCCTGCCGGAGGCATTGGACTTTGAACTGCACGGGCTGACCGTTTCGGATGAAAGCTATATTGAAAGCCTCTTGTCCGGAAGACATG